>DAOLDO010000409.1:0-6062 GCA_035327325.1 Chloroflexaceae bacterium
GTCGAGCTCCTGGCGGCGCCTGGTGGCCGCCGGCAGCGCCTGGCGGTGCGCCAGCGGGGCGCCGACGGCGAGCGCCGCTTTCTGGTCGAGCGGGCCGCCGTCGGCGGCGAGGGGCGCCAGGTCGAGCAATACCTCGAGCTCTGGCGCGATCCGTAGGGGGCGGCCACGCCGGGCCGCGCCTAGCTTGCGGTCGTGTGCCCCTCGTCCTTCAGGATCGCCATGGCTGCGTTGCGACCATTGATCGCGATCACGCTGCCGCCGGGGTGGGTGGCGGCGCCGCACATGTAGACGCCGTCCATCGGCGTGCGGTAGCTCAGCCGGCGGTCCCACATGTATTGGGGCAGGCAGTCGCCCTGGAAGATGTGGCCGCCGGTCAGGCCGACCTTCTGCTCGATGTCGGGGGGGCCGAGGACCTCGACGTCGAGCACGGCCTCGGGGAAGTTGCTGGTGAAGCGGGCGATGCTGGCGATGCCGAGGTCGCGCACCTCGTCGCGGCGGCTGTCCCAGTCGCCGGTGGCGAGCTCGTAGGGCACGTACTGGGCGAAGACGCTCATGGTGTGCAGGCCGTCGGGGGCCACCTCGGGGTCGTGCACGGTCTGGAAGTAGAGCTCGGTCCACAGGCGCTCGGGCAGCTCGCCGTGCCTGGCGGCGTGGAAGGCGGCGCGCCACTGCTCCTTGGTGAGGGGCGTGTTGATCTGGGCGGCGTGGTGGGGCTCGAAGGTGCCGGGGCGGGCGGTGAAGTTTGGCAGCTCGCGCAGCAGCATGTTGAGCTTGACCGTCACGCCCTCGGTGGGCTGGGCCTCGACCTCGCAGACCCAGCCGGAGTCGGCGTTCGCGCCGAGCAGGCGCCTGGTCACCCGGGGGTCGGCGTTGCTCACCACCACCGGGGCGTTGAGGGCCGTGCCGTCGGCCAGGCGCACGCCCTCGCCGGGGATGATCTCGGCCACGGGCACGCCGGCGGCCACGACGGCGCCGAGCTCGCGGGCGATGTCGCAGAGGATGAACGAGACGTTGCCCATGCCGCCGCGGACGTAGCCCCAGGTGCCGATCTGTCCGTCGAGCCGGCCAGACGAGTGGTGGAAGTGTACGAAGGCCGTGCCGGGGTCGAATGGGCTGGCGTTGGTGCCGATCACGCCCTGGCCGAGGTAGGCCATCTGCAGGCGCTCGTCGTCGAGGTAGCGCTCGACGAACTCGACCATGCTCCACTCGAAGAGCAGGCCGCGCAGCTCGGGGTCGCCCCCGATGCGGGCCTCGAGCTCGGCGCGGCTGGGCGGGCTGCCGACCCAGAGATCGCGTGGGCCGGCGGGGCGGATCGCCTCGCGGAGCCGGCCCATCACACTCTGCATGGCGCGCCAGCCGGCCACATCGCGGGGCGCGAGCTGGCGGATCTCGGCCTCGCAGCGGGCGTCGTCCTCGTAGAGCTGCACGCTGCTGCCGTCCTCGAAGGGCACAAACAGGCCGTTGGTGGCCGGCGTCCAGGCGAAGCCATGGTCGCGCATACGCAGCTCGTCCACTACCAGGGGGTGGAGCAGGCCGACCAGGTAGGCGCAGGGCGACATCTTCACGCCGCCCCAGAGCTCCTCCATTGTGCAGGCGCCGCCGACCCGCTCGCGCGACTCGAGCACCAGCACGCGCTTGCCGGCCCGCGCCAGGTAGGCGGCGCAGGTCAGCCCATTGTGGCCGGCGCCGACGACGATCACATCCCACTGGCGGGCGGCGAGCTCACTGACCGGGGCGGGGAGGCCGACCTTGCCGAGTACGGCGGCGGCTGAGGGGGTCATCACACGTATCCTCTCTAGGCATCAAAGCGTCCGCATCTATTATCGCACAGGCTGTCGAGGGCGCCGATCTGACCCCCGCGATGGCTCCAACGGGCCATGCCGGCGCGGACGCAGCCCGTTATGCTTGGCATGTTGCGCGCCAGGGGCCGCCCCGCCAGGGGCGCCCTCCCAACCCCAGAGGAGAAATCGTCACCATGGCCGAGTCTGCCGTCCCTCTGAGCCTCTTCCTGCAGCTCTTCGCCTGCGGCGCCATGATCATCTTCGCCGCCTTTGCCCTGGCCACCCTGGTGCTTATGATCCACCTGACCAGCCTGCCCGAGCGCAGGCAGCGCCCACAGGCGTCGGTCGCACCCGCGGCGAGCTTCACGGATTAGGGCGCCGCCCGGGCAATGTGGTGGGGGGCGACGTCTGGGCAACGGCGGCGGCCACGCGTGGCCGCCCGTCCAACGTGGGATCGCCCGGGACGGGGGCCCCGATGCGGCCACGTCGGGCCGCCCTGGCGGCCACGTCGGGCCGCCCTGGCGGCCACGTCGGGCCGCCCCTACTACCCCGTGTTCTTCAGGCCGGCGGCAATGCCGTTGATCGACATCAGCACGGCGGTCTCGAGCTCCTCGAGCTCGGCCTCGGGGGGGCCGGCCCTGAGGCGTCTGAGCAGCTCGATCTGGATGTAGCTGAGGGGGTCCACGTAGGGGTTGCGCTGCCTGATGGCCCGCTGGAGCACGGGCTGGGCGGCGAGGATGTCGCCGACCTGGGCCACGCGGCGGATCGCGCCCTCCGTGGCCTCGTACTCGCCCCGCACCGTGGCGAAGCATGCCTCGGCCAGCCCCTGGTCGCCCGCCAGCTCGGCGTAGCGCCGGGCGATGCCCAGGTCGGCCTTGGCGATGATCAGCTGGGCGTTGTCGAGCATGGTCTTGAAGAACGGCCACTCGCGGTACATGCGCCGCAGCAGGGCCAGGCGCTCGCTCGCGCCGTCCGACCCGTCGGCGCCGACGAAGGCCGCCAGGCCGCTGCCGAGCCCGTACCAGCCAGGCAGGGTGTGGCGGCTCTGCATCCAGCTGAAGACCCAGGGGATGGCCCGCAGGTCCTCGATGCGGTCGCTCTTGCGGCGCGAGGCCGGGCGCGAGCCGATACGCAGCCGGCTGATCTCGTTGATCGGGGTGGCCGCGCGGAAGTAGGCGAGGAAGGCGGGGTCGTCGTAGACCAGGCCCCTGTAGGCGGCCCTGGCCGCGTCGGCGATCCGCTCCATGGCCGCCGTCCAGGCCGGCTCGGGGTGGCGCACCACCTCGGGGAAGCCGGCCCGCAGCACCGCGTTGACCACCTGCTCGAGGTGCCTTGAGGCGGTGCGCGGGTCGAGGTAGCGGTCCGAGATCATCTCGCCCTGGTCGGTCATCTTGATCTGGCCGCGCAGGGTGCCGGGCGGTTGCGAGAGGATGGCCTGCCCCGCCGGGCCGCCGCCGCGCCCGACCGCCCCGCCGCGCCCGTGGAAGAGCCGCAGTCGAACCCCGTGCCGGTCGGCCACCTCGGTCAGCTCGACCTGGGCTTTGTAGAGGGCCCAGTTCGCCGCGACGAAGCCGCCCTCTTTGTTGCTGTCCGAGTAGCCCAGCATCACCTCCTGGGACTGCCCGCGCAGCCGCAGGTGGTCGCCGTAGGCCGGCAGCGCCAGGAGCTCTTCGAGCAGCCGAGGCGCGGCCACCAGGTCCTCGCCGGTCTCGAAGAGCGGGACGACGTTGAGCCGGCTCTGCTCGCCGGGCCTGTAGAGGCCGACCTCGCGGCAAAGGAGCAGCACGGCGAGGATGTCGCTGACGCTGGCCGTGGTGCTGATGATGTAGGTCTCGACGATCTCGGGGTCCACCTGCTCGAGCAGGGCGGCCACGGCGCGGAAGGTCTGCACGGTCTCGGCCGTCTCCTCGCTGTAGGCCGAGAGGCGCGGCGGGGTGAGGGGGCGCCGGCTGGCGATCTCGCCGGCGAGCAGGGCGACCCGCTCGGCCTCGCCCATGCCCTCGTAGTTCTCGCAGACCCCGGCGGCGCTCAGGATCTCGGCCAGGGCGGCGCGGTGGCGCCCGCTGTGCTGACGGATGTCGAGGGTGGCCGTGTGCAGGCGGAAGATCGCCACCTTGGCCATCACATCGCGCAGGGCGCCGTCGGCCACCAGCTCGCCGCCGTTGGCCCACAGGCTGGCGTAGATCGCTCGCAGGTCGTCGAGCAGCTCGGCGCTGCGGTAGTAGACCGCGGGCGGCGGCGCGGGCTCGACGCCCCAGCGGGGCTCGTGGGCCAGGGTGTGGGCGAGGGTGCGCTCGAGGCGGGCCTTGATCAGCTCGCAGATCTGGCGGTAGGGCTCGCGGGCGTGGTGCGAGCTGATCGCCGCCCAGGCGTCGGGCAGCAGCACGGCGTAGGCCCCGAGCCGCTCGCGCACCGCGGCGCTCACCTGGGTCTGGGTGAGGGACTGGCTGAGGTCGGTGAAGAGGGCGTCCATGCAGCCGATCAGGTGGCGCAGCATAGAGGCCCGCATGCGCCTGGCGGTGTCCACGGTGACGGCGGCGGTGACGAAGGGATTGCCGTCGCGGTCGCCGCCCATCCAGCTGCCGAAGCGCAGCAGGGGCGGCAGCGACCATGGGTGCTCGGGGTAGTGCTCGGCCAGGGCCTGGGCTGTGGCCCGGTGGATCTGGGGCAGCAGGTCGTAGAGCACGGTCTGGAAGTAGAACAGGCCGTTCTCGACCTCGTCGAGCACCGAGGGGCGGTGGATGCGCACGTCGTCGCTCTGCCAGAGGCCGACGATCTCGCGCTCGATGCGGGTCAGGGCCTCGCCGCGCTGCTGGGGCGGCAGCAGCCGCTCGCCGAGGCTGAGGTCGAGCAGGGCGTCGAAGATGCGGCGCTGCTTGATCAGGGTGGTGCGCCGGCGCGACTCGGTGGGGTGGGCGGTGAGCACGGGCATGATCAGGGCACCGTCGAGCCAGCGCTGGAGGGCCTCGGCGGGCACCCCGTGGGCCCGCAGCTCGGCGATGGCGGCGCCGATGCTCTCGGCCCGGGGCGCGGGGGCGGCCCGCAGGTCGCGCTCGCGCAGCACGCGCAGGCGCTCCACGCCCTCGGCCAGGTTGACCAGGCCGAAGTAGAGGGTGAAGGCTTTGATCAGGCCGTGCAGCTCGCCCACCGAGAGGGCGCCGATCAGCTCCTGCAGCTGTCTGGCCAGCGCGGGGGCCTCGCCCCCCTCGCCCCCCTCGTCGCCGGCCCGCAGCTCCTTGGCCATCAGGCGCACGCGCTCCTCGAGGGCGAAGGCTGTTGCACCGCTCTGGTCGGTCAGGACGCGCCCGAGGGCGTCGCCGAGGGCACGGATGTTGGTGGAGAGGGGGTCGCGTTCCATAGCTAGCCTTTCTCGACGGGGAGTGTCCCCGTGCCCCTTGTTTGCGAGGGGCGACCGCCCGCCCCTCGCGCTCCCCCCGCGGGGGGGGCAGCGCCCCCCTCGACCCCCCAAAAGACCTAGCTCTGCTAGCCTGCAAGGCCCGTGGTCATGCCACGTGGGCGCGGCAGACGGGGCGCGCCGGCTGCCCCCATGCCTGCCGGTCGAGTTTTCAACACCTGCCAGTGCCAAGAAGCCGACTTGCCGAGCAAGCGCTGGGGTCGCCGCAACATGCGCGCCACGCGGACACTCGCGCATCAGCGCTAGCGCCATGGGCATGTGGCGCCAGGCGTACGGCACTGTACGGGCACATATTGGGGGTCGAGGGGGCAGCGCCCCCCGCGCGGGGGTTGCAGGGGGCCGGCGCCGGCCCCCTGCTGTCATTGTTGGGGTGGTGGGGCATCAGTGCCCCACGCGGGGTGGGGCGCCAGCGCCCGCCTCGCTGCGCTCGCCGGAGCGCAACCCGGCCCTACTCGCCGCCCTCGGCGACCATATCCTCGACGTGGGCGTTGTCGTTGAGGCGCATCAGACGCCAGCCGCTGCGCCCCAGCCGCAGCTCGGTGAGCGAGCCGTTGTCGAGCCACATGCGCCCGAAGTTGCCCAGGTCGAGGCCGATCACATGGCAGAGCAGGGCCCGGATCGTGCCGCCGTGGGACACGGCGACCACCACGTCGCCGGTGCTGTGGCGCTCCTGGAGCTGGGTGAGGGCGATCAGGGCCCGCGTCTGGAGCTGGGCATAGCTCTCGCCGCCAAGGCGCACGGTGCGGGCCGGGTCGCGCCGGTACTCGGCCATATGGTCGGGGAAGCGGCGGTAGAGCTCCTCGGGGGGGAGGCCCTCCCACTGGCCGACCCCAATCTCGCCCAGGCCGGGCATGGGCGCGGGGGGC
>DAOLDO010000410.1:0-6058 GCA_035327325.1 Chloroflexaceae bacterium
GGAGGCCGGCGTGGCCGAGGTGCTTGTCGTCTCGCCGCACCTCGACGACGCGGTGCTCGGCGAGGTTAACAGGGGCTTCGACTACGCCCAGGTGCGCCTGCGCCCGGCCCGCCTCACCCACTGCATGCGCTGGCTCGGCGCTGCCCGCCGCGCCACCGAGCACGCCACCGCCCACGCCCTCGCCCGGCGGGCCTTCGGCGGCCGCCTCGCCGACAACGGCATGGTCCAGGCCATGCTCGCCGACTGCGAGATTGACCTCCACGGCGCCCGCCTGATGGTCTGGCACGCCGCCTGGCTGCTCGACCGCGGCGAGAGCGCCAGCCACGAGACCGCGGTCGCCAAGGTCGCCGTCGCCGAGGCCGTCAACCGCGTCGCCGACCGCTGCATCCAGGTCTGCGGGGCCCAGGGCATCAGCGAGGACCTGCCCCTGGCCAACCTCTACCGCGAGACCAGGGCCTTCCGCATCTACGACGGCCCCTCCGAAGTCCACCGCATGAGCATTGCCAGGCGCCTGGTCCGCCGCGCCGAGGGGAGCGAGGGGTGAGGCGCGCTCGCTGGCGCTCGCTTGCTGGGGTGACGGCTCGCTCCGCTCGCCGGGGGTGACGGCTCGCTGCGCTCGCCATGCCCGGAATCACCCCAGCGAGGCGGCAGCCGAGCGTCACCCCAGCGAGGCGGCAGCCGAGCGACAAGTGGGAGAGAGCACCGTGACTGATGCGACGACACTGCGGGCGGCCCTGGAGGCCCACCTGGGCCGCGCCCTCGGCCGCCCGGTCTGGGTCGAGGGCCTGGCCCTGATCGCCGGCGGGGCCTCGCAGGAGACCTGGCGGCTGGAGCTGTGCGCCGACGAGGGGGCCCACGCGGGCGCGCTGCCCTTGATCCTGCGCCGGCCCCTGGGCGGCGCGATCTACGCCAGCTCGCTCGACCTGGCGGCCGAGCACCTCGTCCACGCGGCGGCCTACGGGAGCAGGGCGCCCGTGCCGCGCCCCTTCTACTTCTTCGACGACCTGCTCGGCGCCCCCGCCGTGCTGGTCGAGCGGCTCGAGGCCGAGAGCATCGGCCGGCGCCTGGTGCGCGACCCGCGCTTCGCCCGCGCCCGCGCCGCGCTGCCCGCCCAGATGGGCGCGGCCCTCGCCGCCATCCACCGGGTTGACCTGGACCGGCACGAGCTGTGGGCCCACCTGCCCGCGCCCGCGCCCGGCCAGACCCCCGCCGCCGCCCGGCTCGACCAGGTCGAGCGCGAGCTCGACGCCATCGGCGAGCCCCACCCGGCCCTCGAGCTGTGCCTGCGCTGGCTGCGCCGCCACGAGCCGCCCCCGCCCGAGCGCCTGGTCCTCGTCCACGGCGACTTCCGCGTCGGCAACCTGCTGGTCAGCCCCCAGGCCGGCCTGGAGGCCGTGATTGACTGGGAGTTCGCCCACATCGGCGACTACGCCGAGGACCTGACCTGGGGCCTGATCCGTGAGTGGCGCTTCGGCGCCGACGAGCTGCGCCTGGGCGGCGTCGGCCAGCCGGACGCCTTCTTCTCGGCCTACGCCGAGCACAGCGGCCGCCAGGTTGACCCCGCCCGTGTCGCCTACTGGGAGCTGCTCGGCAACGTCTGGTGGGCCATCGGCTGCCTCAACCAGGCCCGCCGCCACCTGCGCGGCGAGGAGCTCAACCTCGAGTTCGCCAGCCTGGGCCGCCGCGCCGCCGAGATGGAGCACGAGGCCCTGCGCCTGCTGGCCGCGGCCGACCAGCGGCGGCGCCCTGCCGCCTGAGGAGCGCCCCTATGCAAGATCGCCCTTCCGCCCCCGAGCTGACCGACGCCGTCGGCCACTTCCTGCGGCACGAGCTGGCCCCCGCCATCACCGACCCGCGCCTGCGCTTCCGCGTGCTGATCGCCGCCAACCTGATGGCCGTGATCACTCGCGAGCTGGGCGCGGGCGACGGCCCCCTGCGCCGCGAGTGGCGCGAGCTGGCCGCCCTGCTCGGGCGCGGCGCCGAGCCCCCCGCCGACCTCGCCGCCCTCCACGCGGGCTACGAGGCCATGCGGCGCGAGCTGTGCGCCCGCGTCAGGCGGGGCGACGCCGACGAGGGGCCCTGGGCCGAGGCGGCCTACGCCTACGCTATGGGCGCCGTCACCGCCAGGCTGGAGATCGCCAACCCGCGCTTTCTCGAGCGCGTCGGCGCAGCGAGCGCGGACCATAGCGCCGAGGTGAGGCCATGAGCGTCGCCGCGACCCGCCCCTGGCTGGCCGCCTACGCCCCCGGCGTGCCCGCCGACCTGCCGGCCCCGGAGCTCAGCGCCATCGGCCAGTTCCGCGCCGCCGCCCGGCGCGGCCCCGACGCCCCCGCCGTCCACTACTTCGCGCGGACGATCAGCTACGGCGAGCTCGACGGGCTGAGCAGCGCCATGGCCGCGGCCATGGCCGAGCTCGGCGTGCGCCCGGGCGACCGGGTGGCCCTCTACCTCCAGAACGTGCCCCAGTTCTGGGTCGCCCAGCTGGCCGCCTGGAAGCTCGGCGCCGTCGTCGTACCCCTCAACCCGATGTTCAAGGCTCAGGAGCTCGAGTACCACCTGTGCGACTCGGGCGCCGTCGCCCTGGTCACCCACGAGGGGCTCTACGCCGACGTGGCCCGCCAGGTCGTGCCCGACACCCCCGCGGTCCATGTGATCACCACCTCGGAGCTCGACCTGCTGGGGGATGGGCCGCGCCCCGCGCCCCTCGCCGGCGCCGAGCGGCGCCGCCTCGGCGAGACCTGGGACATGCTGGAGCTGTGCGCCAGACACGCCGGGGCTGCCGACCCCGCGGCCCCCGTGGCGCCCGCAGACAGCGCCTACCTGACCTACACCTCGGGCACCACCGGGCGGCCGAAGGGGGCCATGAACACCCACGCCAACGTCGCCCACAACGCCGAGGTCTACAGGGTCTGGATGGACCTTTCGGCGCGCGACGTGGTGGTCGGCGCCGCGCCCCTCTTCCACATCACCGGCGCGATCGCCCACCTGGCGGCGGCGGCCCTGGTCGGCGCGCCCGTCATCCTGGGGTACCGCTTCGACGCGGGCGCGCTGCTCAGCTTGATCGAACGCTGGCGCGGCACGTTCCTCATGGCCTCGATCACCGTCTACAACGCCCTCATGCACCACCCGGAGATCGGGGCGCGCGACCTGGGGAGCCTGACCAAGTGCTTTAGCGGGGGCGCGCCGATCGCCCCGGCCCTGGTCGAGCGCTTCCAGGCCCTCACGGGGGCCTATATCCATAATCTCTACGGGCTGACCGAGACCACCTCGCCCTCCCACGCCGTGCCCCTCGGCGCGCGGGCCCCGGTGGACGCGGCCTCGGGCGCCCTCTCGGTCGGCCTGCCCGTCCCCGGCGCCGTTGTGCGGGTGGTGGACGAGGCGGGCCAGGAGGTCCCTGCAGGCACGGTGGGCGAGCTGTGGACGAGCGGGCCGATGGTGGTGCCCGGCTACTGGCGGCGGCCCGAGGACAGCGAGCGGGCCGTGGGCGGGGGCTGGCTGCGCACGGGCGATGTCGGCTGGATGGACCCGGCGGGCTGGTTTTTCATCGTGGACCGCAAGAAGGATATGATCATCGCCTCGGGCTTCAAGGTCTGGCCGCGCGAGGTGGAGGACGTGCTCTACCAGCACCCGGCGGTGCGCGAGGCGGCGGTGATCGGCGTGCCGGACGACTACAGGGGCGAGACGGTCAAGGCGTACGTCTCGCTCAAGGGCGGCGCGGCGGCCGACCCCGGCGAGCTGATCGGCTTCTGCCGCGAGCGCCTGGCAGCCTACAAGTGCCCGCGCCAGCTGGCCATCCTGCCCGAGCTGCCCAAGACGGCCACGGGCAAGCTGCTGCGCCGCCGGCTGCGCGAGCTGCACGCCGCGGAGGCCGCGCTCGCGGCGGCGGACTGACGAGCGATAGCGAGGATCAACGAGATCATGTCCCCTGACACCCTCCTGCCCCGCCTGCGGGGCCTGCACGACGACAAAGTGGCCCTGATCACCGGCGGCAGCGTGGGCATCGGCGCGGCGCTGGGCCGGCTGCTCGCCCTGAGCGGGGCGCGGGTGCTGCTGGCCGCCCGCACCCCCGGCCCCCTCGAGGCGCTGCGCGCCCGCATCGTCGCCGAGCTGGAGGCGGCCGGCTACCCCGAGCCGGCGAGCCGCGTGGCGATCGAGCCCCACTGCGACGTGGGCAACCCGGCCGACGTCGAGCGCCTGGCCTTCCGCGCCCTCACGACCTTCGGCCACGTGGACTACCTGATCAACAACGCCGGCGTGGTCGGCTGCGAGGACATGGTTATTGACATGCCGGTGGACGGCTGGCGCCGCTGCCTCCAGGCCAATATGAACAGCAACTACGCCCTGATCCGCGCCCTGGCCCCGCAGATGAAGCGGCGCGGCGCCGGCCACATCGTCAACGTCTCGTCCTACTTCGGCGGCGAGAAGTACGTCGCCATCGCCTACCCCAACCGCGCCGACTACGCCGTGAGCAAGGCCGGCCAGCGCGCCCTGGTCGAGGCCATGGCCCGCTTCCTCGGCCCCGAAGTCCAGGTCAACGCCATCGCCCCCGGCCCGGTGGACGGCGACCGCCTGCGCGGCACGGCCAGCAGGCCGAGCATGTTCCAGCGCCGGGCCCGCGTCATCCTCGAGAACCGGCGCCTGAGCGCGGTGCACGCCGCCCTGCTCGCCGCCCACCGCGAGGGCGGGCTGCCCGTGGGCGACGCCCTGGCCGCGGTGCTGGCCAACGACGTCGAGGCTGTGCTGGGGGACGAGCGGCAGCCCGCCGCGCTGCGCAGGCTGGCGGCCCAGATCTGGGCCCAGAGCGACCCCGCGGGCGCCTCGCGCGCCCACTTCCTCGGCGAGCGCCTGGCCGGGAAGCTGCTGCGGCGCCTCGCCAACGCCGGGCTCCTCGCGGCCGACGCGCCCTCAGCCTGCATCCTGCATCCTGCATCCTTCCCGGCAGAGCCCTTCTTCACCCAGGCCGAGTACGAGCGCGAGGGCGCGAAGGTGGGCGAGCGCATCCTGGGCATGCTGCACCTGCGCCGCGTGCCCGCCAACGACGACGTGGCCCTGGCCCTGGTCTACCAGCTGGCCGACCGCTTCGTGACGGGCGAGACCTTCCACACCTCTGGGGGGCTGCGCTTCGAGCGGGCGGTGACCGAGGGCGAGCTGTTCGGCAAGGCCAACCCCCTGCGCCTGGTGCAGCTGCGCGGCAGCACCGTCTACCTTGTTGGCGAGCACCTGCGCGAGCACCTGGCGACCCTGGTCCACACCTACCTCGACCAGCAGGGCGCCGCGCGCGTGGTGCTGCTCACCGAGACAGCGGCCACCGCCGAGCGGCTGCGCGCGCCGTTCGAGCACCACGTGGCGGGCGGCCGCCTGGCCGTGGTGGTCACGGGCGGCGACCTGGAGGGCGGGCTCGACGAGGCGCGGTCGCGCTACGGCCCGGCCGACGCCGTGGTCTCCACGCCCTTCCGCCCGCTGCCCCAGGCGCGCCTCGCCGCCCCCGCCGACGGCGACTGGGAGGCGGTGCTCAGCGCCGAGGGCTTTGTCGAGCTGGTCGAGCAGCAGCTCACCCACCACATGCGCGTGGCCGGGCGCGTGGCCGCCATGGACGGCGCCAGGCTCGTGCTGGTCACGCCGCCGACCACCAGGCGCTCGTCCGAGGAGGAGTTCGCCCTGGCCAACTTCGTCAAGACCACGCTGCACGCCTTCACCGCCACCTTCGGCGCCGAGTGCGAGCGCGTGGCCCACCACACCGCGGTCAATCAGGTGGACCTGACCCGGCGCTCGCGCGACGAGGAGCCGCAGACGGTCGAGGAGGAGGAGGAGGAGCTGGAGCGCTTCGTCGAGGCCGTGCTGCTCACCAGCGTGCCCCTGCCCGGGCCCAACGAGAGCCGCTACCGCGCCAGGATCTACCGGGGGAACGCGATCACCGTGTGACGGCGCGGCGGGGAGCGTGTGTACGAGGCCGGGTGACCCGCGCAGGGCGCCCGGCCTCTCCTGCGCGCAGGGCCATGAAGCGATCCGACCCCTCGCTGAAGTGATCCGACCCCTCGCTGAAGTGATCCGACCCCTC
>DAOLDO010000411.1:0-6051 GCA_035327325.1 Chloroflexaceae bacterium
CAGGGCCATGCCAAGCCCCGCCACGAGCAGCAGGTGAAAAAACTGCGTGTAGATGTGAGTCTGGAATGACCACCAGGTTGTCATAAACGTGGCCGCCGTGAAGACGTAGACCCCCGCCGCCAGCAGGGCCGCCCGCGGCCCGACCGCCCGCGCCGCGATGGCGTAGACCACGGCCGCGCTCGCCGCGTCGACCAGGGCCGCCCCGAGCTGCAGCAGCGCGCGCGGCCCCAGCCCGAGCAGGGTCAGGGGCGCGACCACGGCGTATGGCCCCGGCGGGTAGGGGAACGGCACGCCCCGGTTGACCGAGACGATCGCGATCAGCCCCCACACCATCTCGTTGAAGCGGTTGTGGTGGAAGCCGATGTCCCCATGCATGCTATCCGGGTACAGCCGCCCCCCGATGCGCAGGCCGAAGCTCAGCGCGATGAACAGGCACAGCCAGCCCAGAGTCGCCGCGTCGAGCGGCAGGCCCAGCCGCCCCGCCAGCCGCGGCAAGGCCCAGCGCGCCCCCAGGGCCAGCGGGTAGGCCAGCGCGCAGGCCACAAGCGCCGCCCCCGCCCCGAAGGCCCAGCGCGGCGGGTCGAGCGACGCCGCCAGCGCCACCAGCGTCGCCCCAGCGCCCAGGCACACGACGGCCCAGCCCTCGGCCCGCTTCGCCATTCTTCTGGCAGGGCCATCGCTAGCGGGCACGGCCGTTCTCGCCCGGTCTTCGCGCTCTTCGCGCCCTTCGTGATGAAAAAAGCCGCCCCCCTGGTTCGCCCCAAGCGCCCCGCGGGTCGCCATCCACCCCAGGGTTACCGCCCCCAGCCAGGCCAGGATCGCACCCCAGTCCGGCGCCGCCGGCCCGCTCCCGCCCAGCGCCACCACCTCGACCCCGCTCAGGCGCGCCGCAAGCCTGCGCGGGTCGCCCTCAAGCGTGAACGTCCCCGTGCGGATCGTCAGCTCCAGCGCGCCGCCCCGCGCCGCCGCGGCGGGCACGGCCACCAGCTGCGCCCCGCCCTCTGGCCGCAGGGGCAGGCTGCCCAGGTGCAGGCCCCCCGCCAACAGTTCGTAGCTCGTCGGCGCGGCCCCTGCCACAGCCGCCGGGGTCGGCAGCCAGTTCAGGCGCACCAGCAGCGGCCGCGCGCCTACGCCGGGGAGCGCGATCCGGGCCCCGTCGTCCGTCCAGCGGTAGCTGCCCAGTTCGCCGGCCTCGGCCGTGTTGAAGCCCGCGAGGAACGGCAGGTCGCTGCCCACCCCCTCCTCGCGCCCTACGTCGAAGCCGTAGCGCAGCGGCAGCTGCGGCACCAGCAGGAACACCGCCAGCAGCGCCGCCAGGGCCGCCCACAGGGCCGGGTGCGCGAGCCCCGCCGGCTCGGCCCGCAGCCGGGCCGCGAGGTCCGCCGCGCCGCCCCCCGCCCCGACCCGCGGCTGTGCGATCTGCTCCGTGCGCATAGCCCCGATTATACCCCGAAACGCCGTCTCTACCGGGGCACGAGGCATCCTGGCAGCGGGTGGGTTGCAGGGGGGCTGCGCCCTCCCTGCGCTAATACAGAACCCCCCGCCTGATCGCCTGCCGCCTCTCACACAAGGGGGCGCCCGCGCCGAAGTCCTCGTCGGCGGCGCCGCTGTCGAGGCGGAAGCCGCGCCGCACGCAGGGGCCCGCGTCGCCCGCGCACTCCAGCTCCAGCTTCAGGTAGGCCTAGCGCGGCTCCCGGCTCATCACGGCCCTCCCGCGCGAAGCGCGGGGCTACCGGGCCAGTCGGTGTTCGGCGGCAATGCTCTGACAACCTTGTCTAACAAAAGTGAAATGTATTCTATGTTGTACTACGAGTTGTAAATGCAGTAGCATTTGATCAAATTTTAGGATCCGATTAGCATGATGATCACCTCAAAAGGAGGATAGTAATGGCAGTATCGGAGACCTTTCTCATTGCCATTGTCGGCGCCTTTGCAGCAATTATTAGTGCTTGTATCGGCGCATTTGGAGCGATTGCAGCTGCTCAAAGATCACACAGTCAGTTAAACTGCGGAATGATCGGCATGGCCGCCTCTGGTAGCGGCTTTGGAGGCTTAGTTATCGGTGTAGTAACTGCCGCTCTCCTTGTTCAGCAGCCAGGCAATCGTACTCCCTTACCGCCATCGCAGCCAGTCATTCCGGACTCTAATGGAGCGCAACAACAGTTGTTAGGGGTATGGGAATATCAACAAGTACGTCCACCAATGCCAGCACCTGCAGGCGTACATCAAGCTATTGTTGCCCACGGTGATATAGATAATAGTGGCACTTGTCACCTTAGAGTATTTTACACAGGAGAAGCTGTTCAAGGGCTAGGTGAAGGAACATTCAAGCTTATCCTACTGACAGGAAGTCGCGAGCAGATAGAATCCAGTATTCAACAAATACAAAGAGGCGCAGCCGAGCATGCAGGTGGTTCTTGTCCAAGACTATGAAGGGACTCAGGCAACACTAAGGAATTGCGCAGGAGATCAGACATGACAATCACGCTCTCTGAAAGCATACTTATCGCCATGATTAGTCTTGTTAGTTCCGTGCTGGTCGCATTCATTAGCGCTTTCGCCGCCATTTGGTCTAATCAAAAAGCACAGAAGCCTTTAGAGTGTGGAGTTATTGGTTTGGCCGCGTCGGGTGGCGCTTTCGGCGGACTACTCTTGGGAGTATTTCTAGCGTTCATGGTCGTTCAGATTACGACAACTACCACCAATAGCGACCAGTCAATACAACCGTCATCTACTCCTGCGCACAGCCCGCAGAGCGAAGCAACTGAAGGGACATTAGCAAGCAGTTCACCTGTTCCTATTCGACAGCATCAAAATATGTCTATCGGCACTGGTGCGTTTGAAAATACAACCTATTCGGATGGCTTAGCGGAGATAGATGACACAACGTTGGCTACACAGCATTACCGCATCCAAAGGTTTCGCAGGGAAGATAATCCGAATGGATGTGGAACGGCCCGTTTCACGTCAAATGTAATCTGGTTTTCAGCTTCAATGAATTCGACTATTCTCGTGAATGGACAAGAAATCGGACGGCTTGAGATCCCTACAGGCAGTCACGGCTATATATTTCAATGGCCCTTAGAATCAGGTGATCACATATGTGCTGTAGGGTATGACACAGGGGGGTACCAGATAATTTTTGGTCCCGACATCTATTACCACTACGATAGTTATTGTTATCGGGGATATTGTACTCCCTAGCGCGAACTATTGTCCCCGAACACCGCTGGGCGGCTGACGCCGCTGGCGCGGCCGCAACCTGGCTCGTCGTGCCCGCCAAAGTGCGGTCAGCTCCACCCCGGCGGACCATCGCAAAGCTCTAGCGGCGTTTTGGCCACGCGAAGGCCCGGTCGCTCGATGGGGCGCCGCCTCGCGGTTTGCCGGCGGCCGGCAACTCTCCCGCATTGTGCCCTCACCACGCCCGCCCCCGGGCGATCTACGCCGCCTTCCCGCGCGTGCGACCAGCACAGCGAGACGCTAGTCGGGTTCTTGCCTGCCATTGAGCGTGGCACAGCCGCTTAGTCAACTGTATCCATAGGCCGCAGGCGTTGGATGAGGCTCTGTCCTCTGCGCCGGGCGAGCAACTCAAGTTCGCCGTCAATGGTCGCCGACCACATCGCTTCGGTGGAGCGGTGCGTCCACCCCAGCTCGCGTTTCGCTTTGTTGGTTGAGAAACACATGTTCACTGTGCTGCCCATCACCGCTTCACGCGAGAGAAAAGCCGGCAGTTTCAGCATCCGTTGCAGTGGTTCCAATGGCGCAAAGAGCAACGCAGCTCCTTTGGCAGGCAGCCAGAGCAACGGCCGGAACGCGCCAGGTCTCATGCTCCAGAATTCCAGGTGCTCGCGGACAGACAGGGACTCACCGCCCAGGACATACGTCTCACCCATGCGGCCCCTTTCAGCCGCAAGGGCAATCCCTTCCGCCAGATCGTCTACGTACACGCAGCCTAAGATTGTGTCAGGCGAGAAGGCCATCGGCGGCAGGACACGGTTGAGGTACAGGCGTAGGAAATAGCCCAGCATCGCATGGTCGTTGCGGCCGACCACAACATTGGGGCACACTATGATGAGCGGCAGCCCGCGATGTTGATATTGGCCTGCGATCCCGTGGGCGTCCGTCTTCGATTGTTCGTAGGTCGTACGGCAGGGCGCCTGGCGTATGAAGGTTTCATCACGTTCTTGTAGGGCAGTGTCGCCGAAAGCCTGCACGGTTGAGACATAGATCGTCCGTGGGACGCGGAGCTCATGAGCAAGGCTCAGGACATGCTCGGTTCCTGTGATGTTGATCGCCTGCATGCGCTCTACGCCCGCCCTGTCAATCCCCAGCTCATAGTACCCGGCGGCGTGGACGACGACATCTGCGCCAGTCATGCCGACGCGCATGGTCTCGCGGCCGGTGACGTCACCCGGGACACACTGAGCACCCATCCTGGTCAGCGCGCGGGCCTGGGGGCTGTCGGGCCTGCGCACGAGCGCGACCACACTCCAGCCGCGCGCCAAGAAGGCTTTCGTGAGTTGTTGTCCAATAAACCCTGTGCCCCCTGTGAGAAAGACCTTCACATTGAGTCTCCTCTGCTTTGAGCGTGACAGCTCTGCCTCACAGACGCGGGCAATTACGAGCCGGGATCTGTTCAGGCAGGGTTGAAGCGAAGTGGCGCCACGTGGGACGTCATCAGGGCGCGGGGCGCTCACCCGGCCCTGACAACACGGACAGCACAGACTGAAGTGGCGAGGACTGGCGTTACCCCTCCGCCTCGAGCTCGGCGAGCACCTCGCGCAGCGCCGCCCAGTAGTCGTGCGCCGCCCAGCGCGCCTGCGCCTGCGCCAGGGTGGCCGGCGGCAGGGCGGCGAGGGCGAGCCCGAGCTCGCGCAGGGCGAGGTCCTGGTACAGGGCGTTGTCAAACTGCTGCATCCGTCCGGCGAGAGCGACGACCGCCGCCGCCCGCTCCGGCGCGCCGCGGTCCACCAGGAGCAGGGCGACCGCCAGCAGGCTGAAGGTTCTGGCGCGCGTGTCCAGGGCGAAGCGCAGCCCGGACCGCGCGAACCGCAGCGCCCGCGCCGGGTCGCCCAGGCGCCGCGCGGCGAGGGCGGCGACGAGGAGGGCGATGTTGCGATTGTAGCCCTCGCCCAGCCGCTCGCTGTAGGCGAGGGCCTCCTCGGCCAGCCCGAGGGCCTCCTCGGCCGCGCCTTCGGCGAGGGCGATGCAGCTCAGGGTGGTGAGCATGTAGCAGGCCATCCGTGCATCGCCGGCCCGGCGTGCGCCGGCGAGCCCGCTGGCGCCGATCACCCGCGCCTCGGCGTAGCGGCCGAGGTTCGCCGAGGCCACGCACAGCCGGTAGGAGGCGAACTGGAGCCCCTCCTGGTTGCCGAGCTCCCTGAACATCGCCAGGGCGCCCTGCAGGATCGTGTAGGCCTCCGCGTTCGCGTTGCTCCAGTACAGGGCGCCGCCCAGGTTGCTCGCGGCCTGGGCGACCAGGCGCGGGTTGCCGATCTGCTGCGCGAGGGCGTGGGCCTCCCTGGCGAGCGCGAGCGACTCGGGGACCCGCGTGAGGTAGCGGGCGGTCATGCTCTGCAGGGTCAGGGCCTCGATCAGGCCGATATGGTCGCCGAGGGCGCGGTAGCGCGTGGCGCTCTGCTCCAGGTAGCCCCAGGCGTCGTGGTAGTTGGGGTCCAGCGTGATGATGAGCAGGCCCAGGGCGGCCTGGCAGGTCGCCACGCCCCACTGGTCGTCGAGGGACGCGAACAGGGCCATGCTCCTGGTGAGCGCCGCGCGCGCGGCGGCGAACTCCTGGCCGGCCAGCGCGCGCCCCAGCTGCAGCAGCACGTAGGCGCGGGCCGCATCTGCCGCCGCCCCGTGCCCGTCGTGCGCGTCAAGGTCCGCCTGCGCCTGGGCGAGCAACGCCTGCGCGCCGGGCCCGTCGCCGCGCAGCATGGCGAAGCGCGCCTGGGCCGCCTGGACCAGGGCTCGCGGCGGCGCGGGGGCCGCCGCTGCGGGCACCGCCGTCGCGGCCTGCGGGAACGCGGCCCAGCCCTCCTCGCCGCGCCC
>DAOLDO010000412.1:0-1508 GCA_035327325.1 Chloroflexaceae bacterium
CCGAGCGCCGGGGGTTGGCAGCCATCCCCGCTAACCTGGCCCCCGACCCGGCCACCCCCGCCGAGCTCGAGTCCATGGCCGCCGGCCTGCGCGCCGCCGCCAAGCCCCTACGCCGCGAGCTGATGGCCGCCGCCCACAAGGCCCTGGCCCTCACCAGGGGCGAGGCGAGCCCGGCCCGCGACGCGATCGTCGGCTGGCGCGCCGCCCAGCTGGAGGCCGGCCGCGAGCGCTATGGCTCGCACCTCCACCGCGAGGGCGAGGGCTCGGCGCTGCGCGTGCCCGCCGTGCCCGTGCGCTACGCCCCCGACGCCCCCGAGGCCCGCGGCTTCGAGGTGCTGCGCGCCGGCTTCGACGCCTGGCTCGCGAAGGACCCGCGGGTCTGCATCTTCGGCGAGGACGTGGGGGCGCTGGGCGATGTGAACCAGGGCACCTCGGGCCTCCAGGCCAAGTACGGCAGGCTGCGCGTCAGCGACACCGGCATCCGTGAGGCCACGATCGTCGGCCAGGCGATCGGCATGGCCCAGCGCGGCCTGCGCCCGATCGCCGAGATCCAGTACCTCGACTACATCCTCTACGCCCTCAGCCCGCTCAGCGACGACCTGGCCAGCCTGCACTGGCGCACCCGCGGCGGCCAGGCCGCGCCCGTGATCGTGCGCACCCGCGGCCACCGCCTCGAGGGCGTCTGGCACTCCGGCTCGCCCATGGGCGCCCTCGTCCACAGCCTGCGCGGCATGCACATCTGCGTGCCCCGCGACATGACCCGCGCCGCCGGCTTCTACACCACGCTGCTCCAGGCCGAGGAGCCCGCCCTGGTGGTCGAGGTGCTCAACGGCTACCGCCGCCGCGAGCGCATGCCCGCCAACATCGGCGAGTTCAGCCTCCCCCTCGGCGTGCCCGAGGTGCTGCGCCCCGGCGACGACGTGACCATCGTGACCTACGGGGCCTGCTGCGCGATCGCCCTCGAGGCGGCCGAGGCCCTCGAGCAGGTTGGGGTGGACGTCGAGGTCATTGACGTGCAGACCCTGCTGCCCTTCGACCGCCACCACAGCATCCTCGAGTCGCTCAAGAAGACCAGCCGCGTGGTCTTCCTCGACGAGGACGTGCCGGGCGGCGCCTCGGCCTACATGCTCCAGCAGGTGCTCGAGGTCCAGGGCGGCTACTGGCATCTCGACGCCCCGCCGGTCACGCTCGCGGCGCGGCCCCACAGGCCCGCCTACGGCAGCGACGGCGACTACTTCTCCAAGCCCAACGCGGAGGATGTCTTCGACGCGGTCTATGCGCTGATGGAGGAGGCCGCGCCGGCCAGCTTCCCGCCGCTGGCGGGGTAAAGCAGGCCGAGCCGGGCCTACTGGCCGCCATTCCATACCTCACCCCCCTGCCCCCTCTCCCCCGACGCAGGAGCTGCGGCGGGGGCGGGAAGGGGGAGCCGCGCAGCGGCGAGGGTGAGGGCGGCCCAGCGTGGCCAGCCCGGCCAGCAGAGCCCCGCCCGGCCCACCAGGCGCCAGGGC
>DAOLDO010000412.1:1608-6050 GCA_035327325.1 Chloroflexaceae bacterium
CCCGGCCCACCAGGCGCCAGGGCGGCCCGGGGCGGCCGACCACGCCGGGTCGCCCGTACCTGCCTCTATCGGGCGTAAGGGCGGCCCAGCGTGGCCGCCCCAGCGAGGCCGCGCCCGGGCAGCCTACCCGAAGTACCCCGACTCCGCGACGATCTGCCCGGCGGGCAGGAAGGTGGCCTCCTCGACGGTGCGCCCCGTGCGCCGCAGGAAGGTCTGCACCACATGGTAGCCGATGGCGTAGCCACCGTAGTCGGGCATGCCGACCTTGTCGAAGCCGAATCCGCCGGCCAGGCTGTCGCCGAAGATGTAGCCGCGGATCACGTCGAAGCCTGAGCGCTCGAGCCCCGCGCCGACCAGCGCGCGCGCCCGCTCCAGATCCTCGGCGCCGATCGCGCTCACGTAGAAGCCGAGCACCTCGGGGCCGAAGATCGCCGTGGCGAAGGACTCGGCCATGCCTTCGTGGACGATGTAGTCGGCCACGGTGGTGCGCTCCATGTCCCACGGGAAGACGCGCAGGCGGATCAGGTGGTGAAACTCGTGGGCCACCGCCCCCGGCAGGGCCCGCAGGTTGGCCTCGTCGGGCTCGCTGTACTGGCAGACCAGGCGCGGCCGCGTGAAGTCAACCGCCCCGGTGTAGCCGCGGCCGACCGGGTTGCTGCGCTCGGGCACGGCTGGCATCAGCCAGCCCTCGACCCGCTCGAAGGGCAGCGCCTGGCCGGCGAAGCGACCCACGGCCTCGCGCAGGGCCGCCTCGCCGGCGCGCCAGGCGCCGGCGGCCTCGAGGCGGGCCATGGCCTCTGGAACGGCCGCCAACTCGTCGGGCAGAGGCCAGCCCCATGCCCGCGCCACGCCCAGCTCGTCGTCGGGCGCCACGCGGAACATCGGGGCCATCATGCGCATCATCGGCGCCCAGGGCGCCAGGATGTGCTCGCGGTATAGGGCGAGCTTCGCCTCCGCCCCCTCCGCCGCGACGATCGCGCGCAGGTGGGCGTCGGTCGGCTCCCAGTGGATCTCCATACGATTGCTCCTCATCGCTTACATCGTGGGCGCCACGGCACCCCGCCTCGCGGCAAGGGTACCCTATGACGTAGCGTGAGGCTCAAGGGGGGCGGGCGTTAAGATCCGGTGAAGGTACGCCGCAGCCCCTCCTCGATGCTGATGCGCGGGCCGTAGCCGAAGTCGCGCTGAGCGGCCGAGTGGTCGAACCAGTGGCTGCTGGTGATCTGGGCGACCACGAAGCGGCTCAGGAAGGGCTCGCCGGGCAGGCGCAGGGCGGCGTGGGCCGTCTCGGCGGCGGTGGCGGCCGCCATGGCCACGCCGCGAGGGACGCTGCGCGTGATCGGCGGGCAGCCCGCCCGCGTCACCAGCTCGTTGATGAACGCCCAGGTGTTGACCGGCCGCTCCTGCCCGATGAAATAGGGCTGCCCGCGCAGCCGCGAGCGCTCGCCCAGAGCGTCGGCCGCCAGCAGGTGAGCCTCGGCGGCGTTCTCCACGTAGGTTACGTCAACCATGGGCGTGCCGTCGCCGATGCGGAACAGGCGCCCGGCCCTGGCCCGCGCCAGGAAGCGCGGCAGGAAGTGGGGGTCCCGCGGCCCCCAGACCAGGTGGGGCCTGATCGCCACGGTCGCGAGCTCGGTGCGGGCCAGCACGAAGCGCTCGGCGATCGCCTTGGTGGCCGGGTAGGGGTGGATGTAGCGCGCCGGGAGGGGCGCCGACTCGTCGGCCCCGGCGACATCGCCCTCGCCAATCGCCACCGAGGGCGTGGAGGTGTAGACGAGCTTCGGCACGCCGGCCTTCTCGGCGGCCCGTACCACCCGCTGCGTCGCGGTGACGTTGCTGCTGTAGTACTCGGCGAGGCTGCCGCCGAGGCTGCCGGCCTTCGCCGCCACGTGGAAGACCACCTCGACCCCGGCCATGGCCCGCGCCAGGGGGGCGTTCGCCCCCGGGTCGGCCAGGTCGGCGCGCACGACCTCGACGCCCATGGCGGCCAGCTCGGGGTAGTCGCCCCGGCCCACCACGCGCACCCGGTCGCCCCGGGCCAGGAGCTGCTCGACGATGTAGCGGCCGACGAAGCCGTTGCCGCCGGTCACAAGGGTCAGCATCTTAGTGCCTCAGCCCGGGCTGCGCGGCGGCCCAGACGGCCAGCCGCTCGCGGAAGATCTTGGCGTTGTGCCTGATGTCCACAGGGAAGGACGGGTGCAGCAGGAAGGCGCTGATGCCCGCCGTCATCGCGTGGCCGGCCCCCAGCTCGCGCAGCTCGGCGATAAGACTGGCGGCGACGCGCCGGTCGCGCAGGGCGCGCCGGTCGGCCGGCTCGACCACCACCACGGGCCGCTGGCGCCCCGCGGGGCCGACGCCGACGAGGGCGCTGCGGGCCACGCCGGGGTGCCGGTTGAAGGCCAGCTCGACCGGCTCGGTGTAGAGGGTGGCCTGCCCGGTCTCGACCCGGTGGCTCTTGCGGCCGTAGAACCAGAGGCGGCCCTCGGCGTCCTGGTAGCCCAGGTCGCCCATGCGGTGCCAGACCGCCTCGCCCTCGCGGATCTTGGCCAGGGCCGTCGCCTCGGGGCGGCCGACGTAGGTCTTCGTCACCGAGGGGCCCTTGACCACGATCTCGCCCACCGCGCCGGGCGGCAGGGCCAGGGCCTCGTCCCACTCGGCGATCGGCTCGTCGCTGATGGGGATGACCCGCAGGGTGACCTCGGGCGCGGGGCGGCCGACGCAGGTGCCGGCCGCTGGGTCGGCGCCGCGGCCGGCGATGGCGGCAAGCACGTCGGCGCCGCTGATCGAGGTGATCGGCAGGGCCTCGGTGGCGCCGTAGGGCGTGTGGGTGTCGGCGCCGGGGGCGAGCAGGCGCCGGAAGCGCTCGTGGAGCTCGGCGGGCACGGGGGCGCCGGCCATCAGCACGCGGCGCAGGGTGGGCAGCGTCTCGCCGCGTCCCAGGCACCACGCCGTCACATTGCGCCAGATCGCGGGCGAGCCGAAGGTCGAGGTCACGCCCTGGTCGCGCATGAAGGCGACCACGGCCGCCGGGTCGCAGCTGGCGGGCCTGGTGGGGTCAATCGCCGGGATGGCCGAGGTGGCGCCGAGGGCCACGTTGAACAGGGCGAAGAGCGGGAAGGCCGGCATCTCGACCTCGCCCGGCTCGATCTGGAACAGCTCGCGCAGCAGGCGCACCTGGGCGTCGAACATGCCGTGCTCGTAGAGCACGCCCTTGGGCACGCCCGTGCTGCCGGTGGTGAAGATGATCGCCGCGGCCTCGTCGGCGCCCACGTCGGCCACGGCGAAGGGCGTGTTGAGGGGCACGCTCAGCTCGGCCAGGTTCACATCGCCGAGGGGGACAAGGCGCGAGCCGACGTTCACGCTGAGGCGCACGCTGCGGAAGGCCCCGCGGAAGATCAGGCGCGCCAGCTGGGCCCGCGGCACGCCGATCATCACCTCGGGGGCGCACTCGGCGATGCACCGGGCCAGGTTGCGCCGGCCCATGGCCGGGTCAATCAGGATCGGCACGGCGCCGAGCTTGAGGAGGGCGAAGGTCAGGCTGATCAGCGGCAGGCCCGCCGGCACCATGGAGAGCACGCGGGTGCCGCGCCCGACGCCGGCGGCGCTCAGGCCCCAGGCGTAGCGGTCGCTGACCGTGTTCAGCTCGGCGAAGCTCAGGCGCCGGTAGATCGGGCGCCCGGCCCGGTCGCGGCCCTCGCCCATCACCACGGCCACCTGGCCGGGGCGCTCGCGGGCCATCAGCGGCAGGAAGCGGGCGATATTGTGGGGGGCGGCCTCCGGCGGGTGCGGCGCCACGGCGGGCTCGAACATCTGGCTGCCCCTACGCCCTTGGCTCGACCTGGTCGCAGCCCAGGGCTTTAAGGATGAAGGCGTACTCGAAGGCCGTCTCCTCGAGCTTGGTGAAGCGCCCGGAGGCGCCGCCGTGGCCCGCGGTCATGTTGGTGCGCAGCAGGAGCATACAGTCGTCGGTCTTGCGCGCGCGCAGGCGGGCCACCCACTTGGCCGGGTCCCAGTAGGGCACCTGCAGGTCGTTGAAGCCGCCGGTGGCGAGGATATGCGGGTAGCTCTTGGCCTCGAGGTGCTCGTAGGGCGAGTAGCTGAGCATGTAGCGGAACTGCTCGGGGTCGTGGGGGCTGCCCCACTGGTCATACTCGATAATCGTCAGGGGCAGGTTGGGCTCGATCATGGCGGCGATCACGTTGGTGTAGGGCACGCGGGCCAGGACGGCGGCGAACAGCTCGGGGCGCGCGTTGACCGCGGCGCTCACCAGCAGGCCGCCGGCGCTGGTGCCGGAGATCGCCAGGCGCTCCGGGGCGGTGTAGCCGAGGGCCACCAGGTGCTCGGCGCAGGCGATGAAGTCGCCAAAGGTGTTCTTCTTGTTGAGCAGACGGCCCTGCTCGTACCAGGCCCGCCCCAGCTCTTGCCCGCCCCTGATGTGGCCG
>DAOLDO010000413.1:0-6025 GCA_035327325.1 Chloroflexaceae bacterium
GAGCTGCCGGTGCCGGTCGGCGTGTCGGTGCACCACGTGCACCTTTGCGTCGAGCACATCGCGATCCTCTTCGGCCAGGGCCACGACCTGCACGTCTACAACGAGCTCTACCAGAAGGGCTACTACGCGGCCAAAGAGCAGGTGATGGTGGTCGGGCGGCGGCGCTGCCTCGAGCATGTGCGCGTGCTCGGCCCGCCCCGCCCCTACTCGCAGGTCGAGCTGGCCCAGACCGATGCGATCGCTCTCGGCCTGAGGCTGCCGGTGGCCACCGAGGGCGCCGAGCCCGGCACGCACCCGATCACGATCGTCGGCCCCGAGGGCGCCGTGACCCTGCCCGGCGGCGCGGGCGGCGGCGCCTTCATCGCCCGGCGCCACGTCCACCTGGGCGACCACACCGCCGCCGAGCTGGGCGTCAGGCACGGCGACATGCTCGACCTGCGCATAGACGGCCCGCGGCCCACGACGCTCCACGGCGTGGTCGCCCGGGTCAAGGCCGGCTGGCGCACCGAGGTCCACCTCGACACCGACGAGGCCAACGCCTGCGGCGTGCGCAACGGGCAGACCTGCACGCTGCTGATCCCGCGCTGAGAGGGGCTCACCATGGACGACCAGGCGCTCATAGACAAGGTCACCGCCAGGATCCTGGCCCTGCTGAGCGGCGAGTCCGTGGAGCTGGCGCCCCGCCACGTGCTGATGCTCTTCAGCGGGGCGAGCACCGGCTTCGTCGCCGGGATGGAGGCGATCAGGCGCCTCAGCGGCTCGGCCCACACGCTGACGGTGGTGCTCAGCCCCGCGGCGAGCCAGATCATCACCGAGGCCCAGGCCCGCAAGGCCGGCGCGGTGGCGGTGCTCGGCCCAGGCCAGTGGGCTGACGCCCCGACGCTGGTGCGCGAGGCCGACCTGCTGCTCATCCCTACCCTCTCGATGAGCGTGGCCGCGCGCCTGGCCCTCGGCCTGATGGACTCGCTGGTGGCCACGCTGACCCTGGGCGCCCTGCTGGCGGGCAAGCCCGTGGTGGCGATCAGGGACGGCGCCGAGCCGGGCGGGCGGGGCGGCGAGGTCTTCGGGGCGGTGCCCGGCGCCGCCGCGCCGCTGCGGGCCAGGCTGGAGGGCCACCTGGCCGCCCTGGAGACGTTCGGCGTCGAGCTGGTGCGCGAGCCCGACTTCCTGCTGACCATGGAGCGCAGGCTGATCGCCGGCGCCGCCCCGCGGCCCGCGCCGGGCGCGGCGCTCCAGACACCGACCCCCGCGGCCGCGGCGCGGGCGGGCTTCATCACCGAGGCCGACCTGCTGGGCCTCATGCCCGGCTCCACGCTGCGGCTGGCGCCCGGCAGCCGCCTCACCCCGCAGGCCAGCGACACGGCGGGGCGCCTGCGCCTGGTGCTCGAGACCACCTGAGCCAAGACGTAAGGGCGCCCCAGGGTGGGCGCCCACTGGATAAGGCAACCGCCATGCTGCTCGCGAATGTTATTGGGAGAGTGGTCGCCACCCGCAAGGAGGAGTCCCTGGTGGGCTACACCCTGCTGGTTCTTGAGGTGCTGGACCCGGCGGGCGGCGCGCCCAGGGGCGAGCGGCTGGTGGCGATTGACACCCTCGGCGCCGGGGTGCGCGACACGGTGCTGGTGGTGCGCGGCGGGGCGGCCCGCCTGGGCCTGGCGACCCCCGCGCCGGTGGACGCCGCGGTGGTGGGCATCGTGGACTCAGTGGACGTGGAGTAGGCCATGGGCATCTACACGCGCGGCGGCGACAGGGGGCAGACCTCGCTGCTCGGCGGGGCCAGGGTGCCGAAGGACAGCCTGCGCATCGAGGTCTACGGCACGCTCGACGAGGCCACCTCGGCCCTGGGGCTGGCCCGGGCGACCACCAGGCACGACGACCTCTGCCGCGAGATCATCGAGCTCCAGGGCGAGCTGATCGGCGTGATGGCCGAGCTGGCGTCGCCCGCGGAGGGCGACGACCCTGGCAAGCCCTTCGCCGTGCCCCGCGTGCAGCCGGGCCAGGTCGAGGCCCTGGAGCGCCGCATTGACCGCCACGAGACGGAGCGCCTGCCCTCGAACCAGTTCGTGCGCCCGGGCGGCTCGCCCGCGGCGGCGGCGATCGATATGGCCCGCACCTTCGTGCGCCGGGCCGAGCGGCGCCTGATCGGCCTGGCCCGCGAGGAGGAGCTGAACGAGGAGCTGGTGCGCTACCTCAACCGCCTCTCGGACCTGCTGTACGTCATGGCCCGCGTGGACGAGCAGCGCGAGGTCGAGCTGGCGGTGCGGCGGCAGCTGGGGGCGGGCGATGGGCCGCCAGCCCTCACAGGAGGGACGAGCGGCACGCTCACCCTGGCCGACTGCGACCGCATGGTCGAGGCCGGGATGCGGCGGGCCGCGGCGATCGGCGTGCCGATGGTGCTGGCGGTGGTAGACGGCGGCGGCCAGCTCCTCGAGACGCGGCGCATGGACGGCGCCCTGGTGGTCAGCATCGGCCTGGCCCCCGGCAAGGCCCACACGGCGGCGGTGGTGCGCATGGCCACCCACGAGCTGTCCCGCCTCGCCCGGCCCGACGGGCCGCTATACGGCATCGAGGCCGGCCAGCCCGGCCTGACCCTGGTGGGCGGGGGCCTGCCCCTGCGCATCGGCGAGGTGGTGGTGGGCGCCGTGGGCGTGAGCGGCGGCTCGGTCGAGCAGGACCTCGCGGTCGCCGAGGCGATGGCGGCGGCGCTGTAGGACGGTCGGCGGGGACAGGTATCAGTTTTACCACGAAGCACACGCAGGCCGCGAAGATCGGGGGTGCGCAGGGCGCAGAACCTGCTCGCGACATCCGAACGAGCGGCTCAGGAGAACCTTTAGCGGCAGCGCGTCTCTCGACCCTTCGTGCTCTTCGTGGCCTTCGTGGTGAAAACGTGCAGCCTGTGGTGCGGGCTGTACTAGCTCTGGAGTAGGAGCGATGACAACGCTTGAGGAGCAGCAGCTCAACGACATCGTCCGGCGCGTCCTGCGCGAGCTGGCCGCCCCCGCGGCGCCCGCCCCCGCGGCGCAGATGAATGGCGCCGCGGCCCTCAGGGGCGTGTTCACGAGCCCCGAGGCGGCCCTCGAGGCCGTCGGCCGAGCCCAGACGATCTACCGGCGAGTGAGCCTGGCGCGGCGCAGGGCGATCGTGGACGCGATCCGCGAGACCGCGATCGATCACGCCCAGCGCCTGGCCCAGCTGGCCGTCCAGGAGACGCGCATGGGCCGCGTTGCCGACAAGGTGCGCAAGCACCTGCTGGTGGCCGAGAAGACGCCCGGCGTCGAGTTCCTGCCCAGCGCCTCGCACGTGGGCGACGACGGCCTGACCATGGAGGAGCCGGCGCCCTTCGGCACCATCCTCGCGATCACGCCCACCACTAACCCGACGGCCACCATCCTCAACAACGCGATCAGCATGCTCGCCGCGGGCAACACGGTCTACTTCGCGCCCCACCCGCGGGCCCTGCGCACCTCGCTCACCTGCATTGACCTGGTGAACGAGGCGATCGAGGCCGCGGGCGGCCCGCCGAACCTGCTCGTCGCCACCGACAGCGTGGACCTGGGCGTGGTCCAGGAGCTGATGCGCCACCCGAAGATCGCCCTGATCTGCGCGACCGGCGGCCCCGCCGTGGTGGACCAGGCCCTGTCGAGCGGGAAGCGGGCGATCGGCGCGGCGGCGGGCAACCCGCCGGTGCTGGTGGACGACACGGCCGACCCGCTCAAGGCCGCGGCCGACATCATCGCGGGCCACTCGTTCGACAACAACCTGCCCTGCACCTCCGAGAAGGAGGTGATCGTCACCGCCGGCATCGCCGACGCGCTCATGCACGCCTTCCGCGCCTCGCCCGCCGCCGTGGTCCTCGACGCGAGCTACCTGCCCCAGCTGGAGGCCGTGGTGCTGAACGAGGGGCGCGGCGGCCCCAACCCGAAGTACATCGGCCAGAACGCCAACCTCATCCTGCGCCAGCTGGGCATCGAGGCGGGCGACGACGTGCGCTGCGTGGTCGTCGAGACCGACAAGGACCACCCCTTCGTGCGGCACGAGCTGATGCTGCCGGTGCTGAGCGTGGTGCGGGCGGGCAACTTCGAGGACGCCCTGGACGTGGCGGTGGAGGTTGAGGGCGGGCTGCGCCACTCGGCTGTGATCCACTCGGCCAATATCTACCATATGAGCGAGTTCGGCCGGGCGATCAACACCTCGGTCTTCGTGAAGAACGCGCCCTCCTACGCGGGCCTGGGCTTCACCGGCGAGGGCTACACCAGCTTCACAATCGCCGGGCGCACCGGCGAGGGCATGACCACGGCGCGCACCTTCTCGCGGCTGCGCCGCTGCACCCTGGTGGGGGCCTTCTCGCTCGTCTAGAGCCGGCGCGACAGGAGCGTACACCGTGGAGACTGCGACCAGCATCCAGGACCTGGCCCGGGCGGCGGGCCTCACCGGCGCCGGCGGGGCGGGCTTCCCGACTCACGTCAAGCTGGCGGCCCGCGCCGAGGTGGTGATCGCCAACGGGGCCGAGTGCGAGCCGCTCAGCCACGTGGACCAGGAGCTGATGATCCACGCCGCGCCGCGGGTGGTGGCGGGGCTGCGCCTGGCGATGGAGGCCACGGGCGCGGCCAGGGGCGTGCTCGGCCTGAAGAAGAAGTACACGGCGGCAATCGCGGCCCTACGCGCGGCGATCGGCGACGCGCCCGACCTGGGCATCGCCGAGCTGGGCAACTTCTACCCGGCGGGCGACGAGCAGGTGCTGGTGTACGACGTGCTGGGCCGCGTGGTGCCCGAGGGTGGCCTGCCGATAGACGTCGGCGCGGTGGTGCAGAACATCGAGACGCTGGTCAACCTGGCCGCGGCGGCCGACGGCCTGCCGGTGACCCACAAGCTAATCACGGTGGTGGGCGAGGTTGGCCGCCCTATGACCGTGCGCGTGCCGCTCGGCGTCACCATCGGCGAGGTGATCGCGCTGGCGGGCGGGGCCACGACGCCCGACCCGGTGGTGCTGGTGGGCGGCGCGATGATGGGGCACGTGGCCGCCGGCATGGGCGAGCTGGTGACGAAGCGCACCAAGCTGCTGCTGGTGCTGCCCTACGAGCACCAGCTCAGCGTGCGGCGGCGCCAGCCGCGCAAGGAGATCGAGCGCCACGCCTTTTCGTCGTGCGACCAGTGCTTCATGTGCACCGACTACTGCCCGCGGCACGCCCAGGGCCACGCCATCCAGCCCCACAAGCTGATCCTGCTGCTCGCCTCGGGGGTGCCCCTGACCGACGCCCAGATGGCCGGGGCGCTGCTCTGCTGCGAGTGCCGCACCTGCAACTACGCCTGCCCCGTGCACCTCTCGCCCGCCGACATCGCCATCTCGGTCAAGCGCGACCTGCTGCGGGCGGGGCTGAAGAACCCCTACCACCGCACGACCGAGGTGGACCCCTACCGCGAGTTCCGGCGCGTGCCGATCTACCGGCTGGTGAACCGGCTGGGGCTGGAGCGCTACGACGTGCCGGCGCCGCTCACCGAGGTGGCGCGGGTGTTCGGGCGGGTGACCCTGGAGCTGCGGCAGCACATCGGCGCGGCGGCCGAGCCGGTGGTGCGGGCGGGCGACCGGGTGGCGGCGGGCGACCTGGTGGCGGAGGTGCCCGCGGCGGCCCTCGGGGCGCGGCTGCACGCCAGCATCTCGGGGGTGGTGCGCGAGGTGACGGCGGACGCCATCGTGATCGAATCCAGCGGGGAGCCTGGCTCCCCGAGCCCGGCAGGGAGCCTGAGATGATGCCACGAACCGAGACCCCGCGGCGCGCGATCGGCCTGATCGAGCTGCGCAGCATCGCCCGCGGGATGGCCACGACCGACGTGATGCTCAAGCAGGCCAGCGTGGAGCTGCTGCGGGCCCATGTGATCTGCCCGGGCAAGTACCTGATCCTGCTGGCGGGCGCGATCAGCCAGGTGCGCAGCGCGATCGAGGCGGGCCGCGAGGTGGCGCCCGAGGTGGTGGTGGACGCCTGCGTCCTGCCCAACATCCACCCCAACGTCTTCCCGGCCCTCACCG
>DAOLDO010000414.1:0-6015 GCA_035327325.1 Chloroflexaceae bacterium
CGGGCCTGCTCGGGCTCGGCGCCGGCGAAGCCCTCGCGCACCTCGACCCTGGCCCGCTCGAGGCGGAAGAGCGGGCCGACGACCACGCCAGGGGCGCCCGGCACGCCGCGCAGGACCACGGCGCCGTTGCCGACCTCACCCCGCCACTGCGCGGCTCCCCCTCTCCGCGGCGGAGAGGGGGCTGGGGGGTGAGGTCGGCGGCGGGCGCGGCGTGGCCGGCCTCGCCCAGGGGCTCGCCGAGGCCGCCGCGCACGGCAAGGGCCAGGGCCGAGGCGGCCTGCTCCTCGTCGTCGCCGCTCACGTCAATCTGGATGCGCTGGCCGTGGGCCACGCCCAGGGTCAGCACCGAGATCAGGCTCTTGGCGTTCACGCGCTTCGCGCCGTGCTGGACGTGGATGGTCGCCTGGAACTGCCTGGCGACGTCCACGAAGACGCGGGCCGGGCGGGCGTGGAGCCCGGTGCTGTTGGTGATCACAAGGTCGAGCTGCTGCATGGGCGTGCTCCTCGCGGGCGCGCTTAGGCGAGGCTGACCGACGATGGCTTGCGGTTAGCGTCGGGGCGCCCTTACCTCGCCTGCTTGCGGCGACCGGCGGCCCTCAGGCCTCGACGGACGGCGGGCGGCTGAGGCGCTCGACGATCAGGGCGGGGTCGGTGGCGCCGACGAGCTGGGCGGCGGCCTCGGGGTCCTCGATCACCTCGGCCAGGTTGGCGAGCACGCCGAGGTGCTCGTCCTCCGTGGCCGCGATGCCGATCACCAGGAAGGCCCGCTCGCCAGGCTCCCACTCGACGCCGGCGGGGAGCTGCACGACCGAGATCCCGGCGCGCCGCACCTCGGCCCGGCTCTCGAACTGGCCGTGGGGGATGGCGACGCCGTTGCCGAGGTAGGTAGACATCGTCTGCTCGCGGGCGAGCATGCCGGCGACGTAGGCGGCGGTGACGCAGCCGGCCTCGACGAGCAGGGCGCCGGCCTGGGCGATCGCGTCCTCCTTGTCGGCGCCGCTCGCCCCGAGCCGGACCCTGCCGAGGGAGATGATGCTCATGGCTAGGCCTCCACGACGTCGCCGCCGTCCTTGAGCGACTGCACGAGCCGGTCGAGGGCCGGGTCGTTGAGGAAGCTCGAGAAGGCGACCACGACAGCGCCGGGGGCCTTCTCGCGGGCGAAGTTCGCGAGGCCCTTGTGGGCGACGATCACCTGGGCGTCGCTGGGCACCGAGCGGACGGGCTTGTGGACGACGTTGACCCGCAGGTTGGCCTGCTTCAGCTTCTTCTTGAGGGCGTTGACCCCCATCACGCTCGAGCCCATGCCGGCCTCGCACGCGAAGACGATCGTGTCAACCTTGGCCGCGGGGATTGAGGGCGCCATATGCATGCTCCATCGCTAGGGCTCCACGGATATCTTACGGTTCGCGTTGGGGCGCCCCAGTGTGGGCGCCCACACTGGGGCGCCCTTACGTCCTGACAGACACCCCGTGGGGGAGCCGAGGTGTGAGCGGCGGCCTCGCGTCCGCCCACAGCTCACAGCTCACGCCAGATCAGTCGGCGGCGACGGTGGCGGGCTGACCCTCGGCCAGCAGCTCACCCTCCTCCTCGCCGGCCTCGGCGCGCACCGGGTAGAGGCGCAGGATGAGCGAGCCGACCAGGAACGAGGCGACGATGGCGACCACGACGCCGCCGAGGACCGCGACGTGGGAGCCGCGGGGGATGACCGCGAGGTAGGCGAAGATCGAGCCGGGCGAGGGGGTGGCGACCAGGCCGGCGTTGAAGATCACGAACCAGAAGTTGGCCAGGATGCCGCCGGCCCAGAGGGCGACGATCATGATCGGGTGGGCCAGGACATAGGGGAAGTAGATCTCGTGGATGCCGCCGAGGAAGTGGATCACCGCCGCGCCGGGGGCCGACTGCTTGAGGGTGCCGCGGCCGGCGAACCAGTAGGCCAGGAGCAGGCCGAGGCCGGGGCCGGGGTTGGTCTCGAGCAGGAAGTGGATGGCCTTGCCGTCCTGGGCCACGGCGGCGACGCCGAGGGGCGCCAGGATGCCGTGGTTGATCGCGTTGTTGAGGAAGAGCACCTTGGCCGGCTCGATGATCAGGTCGGCGAAGGGCAGTAGCCGCCAGGCGATCAGGAACTCGACCGCCGCGCCGAGGGCGTTGCTGAAGCCCTGGACGATCGGGCCGATGATCGTATTGGCCACCAGGACCAGGCCCACCACCAGGAAGCCGGCCGAGAAGTTGTTGAAGAGCATCTCGAAGCCGACCGGGGTCTTGTCCTCGAGGAAGGCGTCAATCTTCTTCATCAGGTAGCCGCCGAGGGGGCCCATGACCATGCCGCCGAGGAACATCGGGATGTCGGCGCCCACGATCACGCCCATGGTGGCCGCCGCGCCGACCACGCCGCCGCGCAGGTCGTGGACCAGGCGCCCGCCCGAGAAGCCGATCAGGATGGGCAGCAGGTAGATGATCATCGGGCCGACGAGCTCGGCGTACTGCTCGTTGGGGATCCAGCCCGTGGGGATGAACAGGGCGGTGATCAGGCCCCAGGCGATGAAGGCGCCGATGTTCGGGACAACCATCGCGGCCAGGAAGCTACCGAAACGCTGGATCTGCTCACGCATGGCGCGCCTCTCCTTGGTACATGGCCGCGTCCGCGGCCGTGATCGCCATTGATTCTTGTGCGCTCAAGCGAGACATTCCCGCGCCATCGCGTCCCGGGTAGCATATGGCGCGGCCCGACCGCTGTTACGCCAGGCCCTTCGTCGAGTAAACCGTGCTATTCAGCTGATAGCTCTCTGATGAAGTTATTCTAGCAAGTCTTAAAAACTCGTCAAGCGCCCTGGGGCAGTTTATTCATGTATCTTTTGGGGCCACCGCTCTGACAAAAGTAGACGATTGGCCCGGCTCAGGCCATCCAGTGCATCAGAGCGGCGATGTCCTCCGAGCGCAGGGCGGGGTGGACCTGGATCACCTCGACGGGCAGCTCGGCGGCCTGGACGAGGGGCACGGTCGAGATGATCAGGTCGGCCGTGGCGACGCGCTCGGGGGTCAGGGCGCGCATGGGCAGCACCTCGAAGGTGCCGAGGCGCGGCATGCGGGCGCGCAGCCGGGCGACGAGCAGCTGGGTGGTGGCCATGCCGCTGGGGCAGACCACCAGGATGTGGCGCGGGCGCTCGGGCCGGGCGCGCACGAGGGCGGCCCGCAGCAGCAGCAGCAGCTCGCCCTCGGCGTCGGGCGGCAGGGCCAGCCCGGTGGCCGCCTCGAGCTCGGCGGCGACCTGCGCGACCACCCTGCGCTCAACGGCGTCGGCCTCGGCGGGAAGCTCGGCGGGGCCGCGCGGCGGCGCCCACAGCCCGAAGTGCCGGCGCAGGCCGGCGGGCAGCAGGTGGGCCTCGATCCCGTCGCGCAACAGCTGGTCGTGCGCCAGCTCGGGCATGCTGTAGGCCCTGGCGACAACGGCGACGAGCCGGCCGACCATGGCCGCGAGCCCGGGGTCGGCCGGCAGGTCGCCCCGCCAGGGCTCGTCGCGGGGGCGGGCGCTCAGGGCCAGGGACAGGGCCGCCGCCTCGGCCGCCAGGGCCTGGTCGGGCAGGCCGGGCCACAGGTGCGCGGCCAGGCGCGCGGCGACGCCCCAGGCCGCCTGGGCCTGGAGCCGGCGCAGGGAGGCGGGCTCCCAGGCGACGAGCAGGCCGGCGGCGACGCGCTGGCGCTGGATGGCCAGCTCCAGGGCCAGCACGCTCACCGCCTCCTCGGCGAAGCGCCCGCCCAGCTCGGCCTCGGCCAGGGCCACGCACTCGAGGGCGAGGGCGAGGTCCCAGCCCGCGACCAGGGCGTTGACCCGGGCGACGACGGGGAGCAGGGCGGCGTCCTGGGCCAGGGCGAAGGCGAGGGTCTGGCCGTTGGCGAGGCCCATGAGCGGTCGGTCGAAGGGCACATCGCCCCAGGCCAGGGCGGCAAGGGCCTGGCGCCTGGCCAGCTCGGGGCCCTCGACCCAGAAGCCGCGGTGCTGGCGCCGGGCCACGGCCAGGCCGAAGCGGCGCAGCCACGGCTCGCTCGCCTCCAGGTCCTTGAGCACGGTGGCGCGGGCGACCTCCAGCTCCTGCTGGAACTGGCCGAGGATGATCGGCTCGGCGGCCGCGAGCAGCAGCAGGGCCAGGAGCTGCTGGCGCTGCTCGGGCGCGAGGACCAGCTGGAAACGGGCCTGGGAGGTCAGCGCGGCGAGCAGGTCGCGCCGGCGCTCGGGCGAGCCGACCACCTGGACCCCGACGCCGGGGAGGTGGCGCAGGTCGGCCTGGCGCTGGACGAGCCAGGGCCTGACCTCGCGCAGCCCGTACTGGACCTGGCGGGGGGTGAGGTGGAGGCGCTCGCCGAGGGCCGCGGCGCTGCAGGGCTCGTCGGCCTCCAGCAGCAGGCACAGCAGATCCCGTTGAGTCGTCGTCAGCGACAGCATACGCGTCATCGCGTGCAGGGTGGCGGCCCCTGCTGTAGGCCGACAGTCTCGGGTGAGGGACGCCGGGCCCCTCGGTGGGGATAGGTTCGGCTTGCGTCGGTGGGCTAATGGTAGGCCGCGGCCACCGCATTGTCAAGCCTTGCGGCGCCGTTTATTGATCTATTTTTTACCGCTATTGATCTAACAAAACTAGACTAATAGGCCCCGCCGAGGACGACCATATCGTCGCGGTGGACGACCTCGGGGCCGTAGTCGTAGCCGAGGGCCTCGGCGATCTGGCTTGAGCGCAGGCCCCTGATGGCGCGCACGTCGGCGGCGCGGTACTGGGTGAGGCCGCGGGCGACCTCGCGGCCGTCGGGGGCGTAGATGCGCACAGTCTGGCCGCGGTCGAACTCGCCCTCGACGGCGGCGACGCCGGCGGGCAGCAGACTGCGCCCGTGGCGGACCAGGGCGACGACGGCGCCCTCGTCAACGACGAGCCGGCTCTGGCGGGCGGTCTCGGCGAGGATCCAGCGCTTGCGCGAGTCGAGATGGCTGCCGGTGGCGCTGAAGCGGGTGCCGAGGCGCTCGCCGGCGGCGACACGCAGGATCACGTCGGGCTCGGCCCCGGCGGCGATCACCACGGCGGTGCCGGCGCGGGTGGCCAGGTCGGCGGCCTGGACCTTGGTGCGCATACCGCCGGTGCCGCGGGCGCTGCCGGCCCCGCCGGCCACGGCCCAGATGCGCTCGTCGATCGCGGGCACCTCGGCGATCAGCTCGGCGGCGGGGTCGCTGCGCGGGTCGGCGCTGTAGAGGCCGGGGATGTCGGTCAGGATGAGCAGCAGGTCGGCGTCAACCAGGCCGGCGACCATGGCCGAGAGATTGTCGTTGTCGCCGACGCGGATCTCGGCGGTGACCACGGCGTCGTTCTCGTTGATGATCGGCACGATGCCGCGCTCGAGGCAGAGGGTGAGCGTGTTGCGGGCGTTGAGGTAGCGCCGCCGGTCGCGCAGGTCGTCACGGGTGAGCAGAGCCTGGGCCACCTGGAGGCCGTACAGCTCGAAGAGCTGCTCGTAGAGGTGCATCAGGCGGCTCTGGCCGACGGCTGCGAACATCTGCTTGAGCGGCACGTTGCCCCTGGCGCGCTGGCCCGAGGGGGCGCCGAGGCGCTCGCGGCCGGCGGCGACGGCGCCGGACGAGACGAGCAGCACCTGGACGCCGCCCTCGCGCAGGGCGGCCACCTGGCGGGCCAGGCCGACCATATAGGGCCGGTTCAGGCGGTCGGTGCCGGCGGTGAGCACGCTCGTGCCGAGCTTGACCACGATCCGTGAGGGGGTTGCGCGCATAGCGCGCCTATTATAGCCCATGGGGCCGCCGAGGCGCGGGGCGCCGGGCCGGTCAGCCCGCCGTGAGGATGGTGACCTGGGCCGCGCCGCCCGCGCCGCCCGCGACCCTGTAGACGTGGCCCGCGCCGACGACACGGGGCGCCGCGCCGGGCCCGTCGAGCACGAGGGCGGTGTTCTCGTCGATCGCCCAGCCGTGGGGCGCCGCGCCGAGGGCCACGGCGTGGACGAGGCGCAGCAGGGTGCCGGACTGGC
>DAOLDO010000415.1:0-6014 GCA_035327325.1 Chloroflexaceae bacterium
AGAGAGCATGGCCCCCCTATCATCTCCTGTGGCGGGCACATCAAGTTGTCCCGCCAGCACAGGGGGAGTGGGGAAAGATGGGAAGGAGACATTAGAGGGGGCGAGCATCATCCGGCGCCACACCAGCCGCAGGGCGAGCTGGAGGGGACTGCGACCGTTCGGGGTAGTAGCCAGGCGCACCTGGAGACCACCAGCTTTCAGGCCCGCGGCTTCTACGAGCATCACGGCTACACCGTCTTCGGCGTGCTTGAGGGTAAGCCGGCAGGCCACACATGGTTTTATATGAAGAAGGCGTGGGGCGCGGCCTAGCAGCGGCGGGATCTGCCCGTATCGAGCTGTTTCCTCAAGCCGGCGCCCCGTGCGCCCCAGACGGTGGCTCAGGGCAGCCGGATCTGGGGCCACACGCGTCAAAGGAGCTTTCACAGTGGCCACACCTGTAGCCCTAAGTCGCACCACGATCAAGCACCCGATCGACATTAGCTCAGGGGCATTCATCCAGGACAAGTACGCCTACTACCGCTGGCTACGTGAGGAGGCGCCTGTCTACAAGGGCAAGCTGAGCATCATCAGCGTCTACCTACTTTCACGCTACGACGACTGTGTGGCGATGCTCAAGGATTCGCGCTTTGTGCGCGACCGCACCACCGTCACCGGCGGAAAGAACCGCCTGCCGATCCCGGTGCCAAAGGCCATCTCGCTCGTGGCCCAGAACATGATCCTGGAGGATGAGCCCGAGCACCGCCGCCTGCGCAACCTGGTGCACAAGGCATTCACCCCGCGGGCGCTCGCCCGGCTGGAGGGGCGGATCGAGCGGCTCACCCACGACCTGCTCGACGCCGCCGGGTCGCAGGACACGGTAGACTTGATGCAGGCCTACGCCCTGCCCATCCCGGTGACGGTGATCAAGGAGCTCGTCGGCGTCTCCGACGCGGATATGCCGCGCTTTCGCGGCGGGATCCGGGTGCTCTCGGAGGGCTTCACCGGCTGGAACTTCCTGCGCACCATCGTCTGGGACCTGCCGGCGACCGTCAGGTTCGTCCGCGGGCTGATCGCGCGCAAGCGGGCCGACCCCGGCGACGATATCCTCACCGGCCTGATCCAGGCCGAGGAGGCGGGCCAGCAGCTTAGCGACGATGAGCTGGTGTCGATGGTCATGCTGCTGATCCTGGCCGGCTACGAGACGACTGTCCACCTGATCACCAACAGCGTGGTGAGCCTTCTGCTCCACCCCGAGCAGCTCGCGCGGCTGCGGGCCGAGCCGGAGCTCGCGGGCTCGGCGGTCGAGGAGGTGCTGCGCTACAACGGCCCGGTCCAGAACACCAAACCGGCCTATGCGGTTGAGGACGTGACACTCCACGGCGTGACCATCCCGAAGGGCGCAATGGTGATGCCGCTGATCGGGTCGGCCAACCACGACCCGGCCAGCTTCGAGCAGCCCCAGCTGTTCGACATCGCGCGGACGCCCAACCGGCACCTGGGCTTTGGGCACGGCATCCACTACTGCCTGGGCGCGCCGCTCGCCCGCATGGAGACGCGCATCGCGCTCACGACCCTGCTCGCGCGCAGTCGGAACCTCCGTCTGGCCGTGGCGCCGGAGCAGCTTGCGCTGCAGCCGGTCCCGAGCTGGCACCGCTACGCGGCCCTCCCGGTCGTGCTGGCGTGAGGCGAGGCGAACACGGGACGTGGGTTCTACGGCATAGGGGCACTCGCGAGACCGATGGTGCTTGCGTGCGCCGGTGGTAGCTGGCGCGCCGGTTACGTGTATCAGTTAGCGCTTCACGGCGGAGACGACCCGCTCGATCTCCGATACCGGCATCGCGCGGCCACTCGGCGCGATGTAGCGCGCCGTAAACTCCGCGCTCCCCAGCTGCTCGATCTCCTCCCAGCCATACTCGCGCAGGAAGGCGGGCACCTGGTGCGGCTCCAGGCCGAACTGCCAGAGCGGCTGCTTCACCCGGAAGCGCTGGTAGGTGGGGCCGGCCCCGTACATGGTGACCCCAGCGATAAAATCTTTGCGCACATAGGTGAACACCAGCCGGCTGCCGCTGGCGGCCCGCGCGAGGAAGCCGAAGGTGCTGCGGACGGCCGCCTCGCTCAGGTACTGCGTCACCGCCTCCCAGACAAAGAAGGTCTTCTGCTCGGCGCGGTAGCCCTGGCCAGCCAGGGCGGCTGCGAGCTCCTGCTGCTCGAAGTTGATGGGCACGAGGCGCACCGTGGCCGGGACCTGCCCGACGTGCGCCTCCAGCCTGGCCCGCTTGGCGGCGATGTTCTCGGGTGTATCGACCTCGAAGGCCGGGATCGCGGCCAGGCCCCGGATGCGGTAGGCGCGCGTGTCGAACCCCGCCCCCAGGTTGACCAGCGCGTCGATCACACCGAGTGACGCGATGAGCGTGTCGTCAATGTAGCGCTTGCGGCAGAGCATGCTCGCCCAGATACCATGGGCGGTCTTCTCGGTGACGCCGATCAGCAGGTTGCGCATTGGCCGCCAGCGAGCGAGCCGCACGACGCGCTGCACGCCCGGCGGCAGGAAATGGTAGGCGAGCTCGTCCTGGACGATCCGCTGGGCTTCGGGCTCATACTGCTCGGTGGCGACGATGGTCATCGGGCCGACGGCGGTTTCGGAGGCGGGGTGTGCCATAGGATTGTCTCGCTGGGAAGCGCGCCAGGGCGGCTGGAGGACGGATGAGGAACCAATGCTCGGCGCTGCACAGCTCAGGATGAGCCGGTTGGGCGCTCGCGCGGCGGCATGGGCGGGGCGTCGGCAAAAACGCGCGCCATCCAGGCGAACGTGTCGTGGGCGGCGCGGATCCGCTCGGCGCGGGCGCTGTCGGGGCCGACCAGGACCATGCCGGCGTCGGTGATCTGGCAGAATGCGGCCAGGCCGGCGATGCGCTGCCGCACCAGGCGCTCCCAGGCCGCGTCCTCGACGCGGTAGTACGCGGTGCGCTCGCCGGGCCGGCTCCGGCGCGAGACCACGCCCATTACCAACAGCACCTGCATGTTGGTGGTGAGCGAGGCCCGTGAGGCGCCGATCGCCGTGGCGATGGCGGCCGCGGACTGCTCGGGCGGGTCGCAGATCAGCAGCCAGCCCAGGATGCGCCCGGCGATCGGCGGGAAGCCGTCACGGGCCAGGAAGGCGGTCACCTGCTCGACCCACTGGAGCAGCTGCGCGTGGTCGGGTTTGGGCTCAGCCATCAGATGCTCCGCTCGCTTTTCATTATTTCAGTATATACTGAAATAAGCAAATTGCAAGGAGCAATGCTCGGCATTGCCCGCTAACGCCGGAGAACATACAGGCGCCGGCGGGGCCGGAAAATAGGCGACGGGGGTTAGCGCTCCGCGGGCCGTGCGACGAAGATCATCTCGTGGGACGATGTTGGATCAAACGGCGAGGCGTCCCAGTCGCCGTAGAGCGCCTCCACCTGGAGCCCGGCCGCGGCCAGGCGCGCCTCGATCGCCTCCTTCGGCAGAAAACGCAGCTCGCTGAAGGAGACCAGCGTCTCGTCGGGGAACGCGAAGCGCTGCTCGAAGGTCACCCGGTCGCCGACGCGTGAGAGCACCTCGGTCGTGTAGCGAATGGTCTGGCCCTCGACGGTCAGCTCCTCGGTGCCGTTCCACTCGGCCGCCCAGTTGATCGCCGGGTTGCGCGACTCGAAGACGGCCCGGCCGGCGGGCGTGAGGTGTCGGGCCATCGTGGTGAGTGTCGCCTGCACATCGTCGCCACTGAGCATCACCTGGAAGGCGTGGCCGGTCATGATGATCAGGTCGAAGCGCCGCTCCGAGCGGAACTCCTGTGCCGTGGCCTGCACCCACTCAATGGCCCCGCCATGCGGCTTCTGCCGGGCGACGGCGAGCATTGCGGGGGTGGGGTCGGCACCGGTGACGACGTGGCCCCGTGCGGCGTAGGCGTCGCAGAGTAGCCCGGTGCCGCAGCCGAGGTCGAGGATGTGCTGCGGCGGGTCGCCCGCCAGCGCCAGGTAGAAGTCGCGGTCCCGCGACCAGCCGCAGAAGTGGTCGTAGATCGCGGCGAGCTTCGGGTTTTCGTAGTGCTCGTCAGGCATCGGCGCGCGTGCTCCTCGGCTGATGATGCGCTGCATGGGTACAGACAGAATCACGGGTTGTTTGCTACTATAGCAGAGAGAAAAGCCAGGCGGTATCCGCGCACGAGACGCGCACAGCGGTGATCCATGCAGGCCGCGGTACTGCATCGCCGTCGCCCCCGCTCACCCGAGCGCGACGCCAGGGGGAACAGCCGTATGACCAGCCCCGCGACGCGTCTCCGCCAACATGTGAAGGCGCCGCGGGCAGCGGTGTACCGCGCGCCGCTCGACGCCCGAGCAGTTGCCGTCTGGATAGTTCCAGATGACATGACCAGCCAGGTGCACGAGTTCGAGGCGCGCGAAGGAGGCAGGTTCCGCATCTCGCTCACCTATGACGACCCGAACGGAGCCGGCAAGACTACAGCGTACACCGACACCTACCACGGCCGCTTCGTCCAGCTCGTGCCGGACCAGCAGGTGGTCGAAGTGATGGCGTTCGAGACGGACGACGAGCTGATGCGCGGCGAGATGACCGTGACGTTCACGCTGACCGATGCCGACCGCGGCACTGACATCCTGGCCGTCCACGAGCCTGTGCCACCAGGGATTGCGCCTGCCGACAACGAGCTCGCTGGCGAATGTCGCTCCAAAAGCCCGCGCGGCTCGTCGAGGCGCGCGCGATAACATAGGGCAAGAGGAAGCAGCGACGCAGCTCGACCGGCTTGACCATCTGGTCCTGACCGTGGCCGACATCAAGGCGACCTGCGCCTTCTACGAGCGGGTACTGGGCATGCGCCGGGTCGCCTTCGGCGCCGGGCGGGTGGCGCTCCAGTTCGGGCGCCAGAAGATCAATCTGCACCAGGCCGGCCGCGAGTTCGAGCCGAAGGCGCTCCGGCCAACCCCTGGCAGCGCCGACCTGTGCTTCCTGGCCGCGCTCTCCATGGAGGCCGTGCTCGCCCATCTGGCGGCGGCCGGCGTGGCGAGCAAAGAAGGGCCGGTGGCCCGCACCGGTGCTCTTGGCCCGCTTCGCTCGGTCTACCTGCGCGACCCCGACGGCAACCTGCTTGAGATCGGCGTCTATGCAGGCCCGGCGTAAGGGCGAAGACCCACACCACCGCGGTCGCCCTCATCCCGCCGGCGGAGGTCTGGCCGCCCATACAGGCTATTCGGCAGCAGCACGATCTGCTCGGGCTGACCGGCGGCCGCGCGGGCCGCCCGGGCCGCGGCGAGGTCGTAGCCGGGCCGGAGCAGCTGGAACGACTCGCGGTGGTCGCGCCCCGCGGCGATGACCGCGCCGAGGGCGGCGAAGAAGGTCAGGTGGGAGACGCTGAGCCAGTGGACCCAGCCCGCCCAGTGGCGCGTCCCGTCGATCAATGTCTCGCCCACGTCGAAGCAGACCCAGGAACCTGTGCGAGGAGCGGGGCGCTGGCGCTCATTGGCCGCCCCCCTCATCCCAGCGCGGCGCCGCCGCGGAAAGGATCGCCCGGCGAGCGGCGGCGAAGCCGGCGGAGACAAGTTCGGCCTCCAACGTGTCGAGCAGCGCAGCAACGTCGGTGATCGCCGTAGCGTGCAGCCCCTCGCTGACGATCAGGGCCCGTCGTGTGCCGTCGCTGACCGTCGAGTGCTTGCTCTGACGGAAGGTCCAGCGGCGGGCGTGAACCCAGCGCGCCGCGTCGGCGAAGATCACCTCGCCCGGCTCGGGGTGCTCCTCCTCGCCGCTGAACGCGAGCGCCCACTCATCGCCGTCGGCGTGGCGCACCCGGATGAATCCCTCCACATGGTCGAGGTCGATCACGGCGACCGGCAGGGCAAAGGCGAGCGAGACGGCGTTGCAGAGGTCAACGAGCGGGTGGAGCCTGGGCAGGCGGTCCTCCTTGCGGAAGCGCCGCAGCAGCGCCTCGGCCGCCGAGCGGTACTGGGTCGGCTTCAGCCCCATCTGGCTGAAGGCGCGCCGCCACGCCTGCACCTCCGGCA
>DAOLDO010000416.1:0-5991 GCA_035327325.1 Chloroflexaceae bacterium
CCCACCCCCGAGGCCCGGGCGGCGGCTCTGGGCCCCGGCGGGGCCACGGAGCGCTTCGAGGCCCTCGCCTTCTCCAAACGTAAGGAGCTCGTGCGCCAGGTCGAGGAGGCCAAAACCGCCGAGACCCGCGCGCGACGCATCGGGAAGATCGTTCGCCAGCTCTGAGCTTCGTGCTTGCATGGATCAGCCTGAGCGCTGACTCCAGCAACGCCGATGGGATCATGCGACTGATAGCGTCGCTGCCACATCAGGTGACAACAGCTGCCATGGTCATGGTTCCGGCCACTGCCTCTGGAAGAGCTTTGGTTTCTACGGGAGGCGAGCAGCGTACTCCGTACTGAGGTCAAGTCATCAGCGAAATAGGCGCCGAGCGGGGACGCGCGAAGCGGCGCCATTGGCAAACGAGCTCGCTCCCCATTCTTGCGCTGCCGTCGAAAGGTGCCATCGCTGGCACGTTTTATTACTGGGTCTGGGGCGCGCCGACGCCCAGGATCGTCTGTAAAGCGACGATGGCCTTGCTCCGGTCGCTGGTGCCCAGCTTCGCATAAATGCTGCTGGTATAGTTCTTTACCGTGCCGAGCGACAGCGCTGTCCGCGCCGCGATCTCGCGGGCGTTGAGCCCGCCGGCGATGTAGCGCGCGATCTCCACCTCGCGCTCGGACAGTGCGAGCTCGGCCAGGGAGGGCGGGGAGGACACTGCGGCAACGTGCTGGCGGACGCTGTGGGCAAGCTTGGCCGCCACCCGTCCGCTCAACAACAGGTTGCCGGCGAGGGCCTCATAGATCGACTCGATCAGGCGCTTCCCGCCGATATCCTTGAGCAGATAGCCCGCCGCCTCGTTGTGCAGGGCATCAATGATGTACTCCTCGTCATCGAAGGTCGTGAGGATGAGCACGGTGACCTGGGGAAAGCGCTCCTTGATCCGCCGCGTCGCCATCACGCCGCCCATGCCGGGCATCCGAATATCCATCAGGACGATGTCGGGCAGGTGCGATGCCGCGGCTGCGTCCGCAGGAGGCACGCCGGCGCTGACCTGGCCCAGGTAGTCGAGCGCCTCCTCGCCAGAGCGGGCCGTCGCCACCACGGCGAAGGCATCGTGGGTGCTGAGGATCGCGCGCAGACCCGCGAGGATCGACTCCTGATCGTCGACGAGCAGTATGTTGATCACGCCTGTCTCCCCGGGCTGATACCAACGGCGTCGGCGACGGCGCGCCCTGGGAGGGTCAGGGGCATCAGCACCGAGAGTCGAAACCCAGCCCTCGGCCCACTGTCAATCTGTAGCGTCCCGCCCAGCGCCTCCACCTTCTGACGCAGATGCGTCAGCCCAAAGCCTGGGTCGGGCCTGCTTGCGCCCAGGCCGTCGTCCGTGACCGACAGCGCCACACAGGCGGGCTCGACCGCGTCCAGCGCAAGCGTAATTGCGCTTGGCCGGCCGTGTCGCAGCGCATTCGTGATGCCTTCGCGGGCGACCGCGAAGAGCACATATTCCTGAATAGGTACCAGGTCGGCCTCGACCCGGTGGTGTACGACGATCTGGACCGATGTTTGCCGGGCGACCTGCGCGACCAGGTGGCCGAGGCTTTCGCGCAGCATCATATGCTCGGACGGACCATCGGTGCGCAGGTTGCGCACCGCCTGACGCAGGTCGCCCAGGCCGTTCTGGAGCTGCGTGCGGGCCGAGTCGAGCAGGGTGGCCGCCTCGTCTGGCCGTCTGGCGAGCAGGAGTGAGGCGCCCTCCAGTGAAACGATCGCCGAGGTGAGCGTGTGGCCGATCGTATCGTGCATCTCCTCGGCAAGCCGATTGCGCTCACGCAGTCGGGCCATCTCGGTTGTCAGGGCGGCCTGCGACTGAATGTGCTGGTTGAGGTCGAGGATCTGCTGGCGCTGGACGAGCAGCCGGCGAACGCCAAAGAAAGCCACAACCCAGATGGCAAAGCCAAGCAAGCGGAGCGCCGCGTTGCCCTGCGCCCAGGCATCCGGCTGCACCACGCTGAGATATAGCGTAAAACCACCGAGAACCGCCGGGAGTGACATCCAGGCTGGGTAGCGCAACACGATGCCGGCGCTCGTGATTGAGAGCAGGATCGTTGAGAGCTCGCGCTCGATCCGCATGCTGACGAGGAGCAACAGCCCGATTTCGAGGAGCTGGGCGACGGCCGCAAGTCGGCGTACTGGCCCCGGTTGCCGATACAGCAGGAAGCTTGCGCTGTGCAGCAGCGCAAGGCTCACCGCAAGCGCCGTGATCGGCATCGAGGGTCCGGCCTGCACCCAGAGCACGAGCGTCAGCGCCAGATAGAGCAGGAGCAGCCACCGATTGAGTGTCTCGATTGTCTGATCGACTGAAGGTGAGCGTTGCTGCGTAGGCATAGCGCGGACTCTACCACATCACCCGGTCATGTGATAGGTGACGCGGGTCACGCGCCTTCGGGGAGCCAACGTACCGGACGACAGACCTGTGACGCGAGCCACTTATCACGTGACGGTTGAACCAGCTACCCTTCAGCAACGGAAGGCCCGTGCGGTCGTCTGGGTGCGTGTCCATCACAAGCAGAAGAAAGGTTCCCCGTGACAGCAGCGAGTTTGTACCGTCTGAGCGGCACCGCCGCGATGCTCTGCGGCCTGTGTATTATCGGCCAGCGCTTTGTCTTTGATCACCTCTTCCCTGGCAGCCTGATCCGCGTTGGGACGTTCGCGCCCCAGCTCGGCCTGATTGCGCTCGTCGGCTTCTATCTCTGGCAGCGTGAGGCACTTGGCGCCGCTGGCGCCGTTGGCTTCGCGATCAACTTCCTTGGCCTGGCCTACCTGGGTTGCGTCGATTTTGCGCGGCACTATGTGTTGGCGCATCTCGATCCGGCGGAGGTTGCGGCGCTGCTGTCGAGCGGCGTGCGCGGCGTGTTCCTGGCCATCGGCGTGATCTTTATTATCGGGGTGGTGCTGTTCGGAGTGACGATGCTCCGGGCGGGGCGTATGCCACGGGTGGCTACGGTGCTGTTCATGGTGGGCTTTGTGCCCTTTGCGCTTTCGCCGTTCTTCCCGACGATCGTCATCACGGTGACCCAGGTGATCGCCGCAGTCGGAGTGACCTGGATGGGCTGGGCGCTCTGGTCGTCCCAACAACGGGTGGTGGTCCTCGCAGCAGCCTCGTAGCAGCGCACATCAGGCTCCGCAGCAGGGCGAGTCGCCCCTCGCTGCTGGCTTGCGCCCAGCGAAATCGAACCACAGCGCTTCTTCGGGACGGACGCAGCCATGGCATACCTGTCGTATCGGCAACAACGAAGACAGGTATGCCATCATCGATGACAAAAGGACTTTCCTTTTTGTAAAGGATGCTTGACAACAAACAAGGCGTGTGCTATCGTCGCCCTGTCAAGGAAGCTTTACAAGGAGGGCTGTGATGAACCACGCTGGCAGGCGCTACGTCATTGAGTTGGGCGCCGCGATAGTTGCCTATACCGTAACCCTGGTCGTCGCCATCACCGTGCTCGGCTGGGACGCGCCGGCGCTGCTGCGCTACCTGGTCGCCCTGCTCCCGGTGGCCGCAATCGCCTACGGCATGCTCGCCTACATGCGCTTTCTGCGCGGCATCGACGAGCTCCAGCAGCGTATCCAGCTCAGCGGCCTGGCCTTCGCCGTCGGCGGTACAGGGCTGATCACCGCCGCCTGGGGCTTTCTGGAGCTGGCCGGTCTCCCACACCTGCCCACGATCTGGGTCTTCCCCATCCTGATCTGGCTGTGGGGGCTCGGCACGGCACTGGCCACGCGGAGGTACCAGTGAGGAACCGGCTGCGTGTGCTCCGCGCCGAGCGCAACTGGTCGCAGTCCGACCTTGCCACGCACCTCGCCGTCTCCCGGCAAACGGTCAACGCGATCGAGACGGGCAAGTACGACCCGAGCCTTCCGCTGGCCTTCCAGATCGCGCGCCTGTTTGCGCTCCCGATCGAGGCGATCTTCTTCCCTGATGATCTCCAGCAGGAGACCGATAGGGTAGAGCAGACCGCTGGCTCCACTCCAGCTTCGCCGGTTCAATGAGACTCATCCTTGACCACCTGCCTGGTCCCTTGGCTTCGCTTGAGAACCGCACCGTCGCCTCCAACTCTGCTACCTGCTTGTCGCGGTCGCCCGATGGCCGTCACAGCTCGCCCCAACGTGTGAGCTACAAGAGCCGGTTTATCGCCACCAGCAGGCCCCCTCATTCGTGCGATGCTTGTCGTCGCGCCATATTGACGCTTGACTACGCCCGAACCATACAGTACAATAAAAAAGAACGATCATTCGATTTATTTTGCGAGCTGCTTCATGCCAAAGGTGACTGAGGCTCACAGCGCGGCGCGTCGCCAGCAGATCATCGACGCCGCCTACCGCTGCTTCGCGCGCAAGGGCTTTCACCAGACGACCATGCGCGACATCTACGAGGAGGCGAAGCTCAGCCCCGGCGCGGTCTACCACTACTTCCCCGGCAAAGACGCCATCATCCAGGCCAGCTTCGAGTTCGACTATGAGCGCAGCCTGGCCTTGTTCGAGGCCGCGACCGCCAGCGATGACCCGCTGAACGCCATCACCGAGCTGATCACGTTCTTCTTCCGCGGCCTCGAAGACGCAGCCGAGTTGGGTGCCGGGCGCGTGAATGTGCAGGGCTGGGGCGAAGCCCTGGTCAACCCGCCGCTGCGCGAAACGCTCCAGCGCGTGCTCACGCACTACCTCGACGCGCTGACCCGGCTTGTCGGCCGGGCGCAGGCCGCGGGGCAGATCGACCCCGCGCTCGACCCCCACGCGATCGGCCGCGCCCTGCTCTCGCTCTACTACGGGCTGGAGCTGCAGAAAGCGCTCGACCCTACGGTCGCGGTGGCGCCCTACGCCGCGGCGGTCACGGCGCTGCTGCGCTCGATGGTTCGGACGGCGTAATCAGCTTCACGGCACGCACGAAAGAGGAGGTGGAACGATGGCCACGATCACCGCGCCGACCGTATCGGCGCAGCCGCGCGTCGATCGCGCTGCGCTCCGCGCCGAGCTGGAGGCGACCCAGGGGCAGTTCCGCACGTTGGTGCAGTCCGTGTCGGAGGAGCAGTGGCGGCAGCGATGCCCGGGGAGCGCCTGGACGGTCTGCGAGGTGATGGTCCACCTGACCTGGGCGCTGGAGCAGCTCCCGGCCGAGCTCGTGAGCGCGCGGCAGAGCAAGGGGATGTTCAACTACCCGGCCTGGTTCGCCAATCCGGCGAGCTACTGGATCAACCGCTGGAACGCCCGCGGCGCCACCCGTGAGGCGCTGGTGCGCCGCTACGACGCGGCGATGGCGGCCGTCCTCGCTAGCCTCGACGCCACCCATGACGGCGACTGGGCGCTAGGGGCGAACTTCTACGGCCACGGCTTCTATACGATCGAGGAGCTGTTTCACACCCCGGCGCAGCACCTGGCCGAGCACACGGCGGCGATTGCGGTTGGGCAGCCCTCAGACAACGCCGGTGCCGTTATCGCCACGCGCGTCGGGCCGCTGCGGGTGCGCCAAGTCGGCGCCGGCCCGCCCGCGGTGCTCTGGCACAGCCTGTTCGTCGACAGCGGCAGCTGGCGGCGCATTGAGCAGAGCCTCGGCGCGGAGCGGCGGCTGATCCTGATCGACGGCCCCGGCCACGGCGCGAGCGGCGACCCCGGAAAGCCCTACACAATGCGCGACTGCGCCGGCGCGGCGCTCGACGTGCTTGACGCGCTGGGGGTTGACGGCCCCGTGGACTGGGTCGGCAACGCCTGGGGCGGCCACGTCGGGATCACCCTCGCCGCCGCGCACCCCGAGCGGCTGCGCAGCCTGACGACCATCGGCACGCCGGTTGCGGCGTACACACCGAGCGGGGCGCGCCAGACCCGGCTCCTGCTCAACCTCCACCGGCTGCTCGGGCCGGCCGGCTTCATCCGCGGCGCGGTCGCGGGGACGCTCCTCTCGCCCGCGACCCAGGCCCGCGACCCGGGGGCAGTCGACTACGTCCGCTCCCAGATCGGCGG
>DAOLDO010000417.1:0-5990 GCA_035327325.1 Chloroflexaceae bacterium
GCCGGGGTCGCCGAGGGCCTGCTGGGCCACCCCCGGCTCGCCCGCCAGGTCGGGCATGCGGTCGAGCCGGTCCACGCGCACGCGCACGGTCTGGCGCGGCGCGGCGCGGGCGGGCGCGGCCGGCGCGACCGGCGCGTCGGCGCCGGGGGAGGGCGCGCTACGACGCGCCGCTGCCCCGTTCCCCGCCTGCTCGACCGCCGGCGCCGGCAGGACCGCGAGGGCGGCCTCGACGTCGAACCCGGCGGGGCGGCCCTCGACGGCGGCGGCCACCAGGGCGAGCACGGCGTCGCCGCCGCGCAGCAGGGCGTCGGCGAGGGGGCGGTCGAGGGCCCGGCGGCCCTGGCGCAGGTCGCTGAGCAGGTGCTCCAGAGCGTGGGCCAGGCGGCCGACCTCCTCGAAGCCGAGCATGCGGGCGGAGCCCTTGACCGTGTGCATCGCCCGAAAGACGCGGTCAATGGCGGCCCTGCGCGCGCCCTCGTCGGCCTCGCCCTCGAGGGCCAGCAGCCCGTCGCCAAGCACGCGAATATGCTCCGCGGTCTCCTCCCGGAACTGGCTGTAGAAGGCGGAGAGATCCATGTTGCTCGCTGCCGCTCGCTTGTGAGGTGCGAAGCGCTTGCTGCCGCTCGCGCTGTGAGGTGTGAGCAGAGCCGAAATCGGGAGGATCACACCTCACACCTCACACCTCAGTCATCAATCGCGACGATGCCGTGGAGGCGGTCGGCGATGGCGGTGAGCACGGCCGCCGAATCGGCCATCTGGCGGGCGCCGAGGGCGGTCTGGCGGGCCACCTCGGCGATCTCGCGCATGGTCTCGACCACCTGCTCGCTGGCGCTCTGCTGCTGGGCGGTGGCCAGGCCGATCTCGGCGGCGCTCTGGGCGGTGCGCTCGGCCACCATGACGATATTGTCCATGGTCTGGCCGGCGCGGTGGGCCAGCTCGACGCCCCGCTCAACCTCCTTGCTGCCCTCCTCGGCGGCGAGCACGGCGGCGGCTGTGGCCTGGCGGATCTCGGCGATCACGCCCTTGACCTCGCGGGCGGCGGCCAGGGTGCGGTTGGCCAGGCTCTTAACTTCGGCGGCGACCACGGCGAAGCGGCGCCCGTGCTCGCCCGCACCGGCGGCCTCGATCGCGGCGTTGAGGGCCAGCAGGTGGGTCTCGTCGGAGATGTCGTCGATCAGGTCAATAATCTCGCCGATCTGCTGCGAGCGCTCGCCCAGGCTCAGCACGCGGGTCGAGACGTCGGCGACGCGGCCACGGATGCGCTCCATGGCCTGGATGCTCTCGTCCACCGCGCCCTGGCCGTCGCTCAGGTTCTCTAGGGTCTGCTGGGCGGCCTGGGAGACGTGGTCGGCCGACTGGGCGATCTGGCGGGCGGTGCTGCCCAGCTCCTCGATCGTGGTCGAGACCTGGGTGACGGCGCTGGCCTGCTCGGTGGCACCGCTGGCCTGCTGCTGCGAGGCGACCTGGAGCTGCTGGGCGGCGGCGCCCAGCTCGCTGCCCAGCTCGACCTGCTGGATGCTCTTCTCTATGAGCTGCTCGGTCTTGCGCAGCAGCTCCTCGGCCCGCTCCTGCGACTGCTCGACCACGCGGGCCAGGTCGCGACCGCTCATCCAGGCCAGGGCGGCGAGGGAGGCGACCGCCGTGACGAAGACGATGGCGCTCACGGGCAGGGGCATGGCCATGGGCTGGTAGAGGCCGCTCAGCTCGGCGGCGACCAGGGCGAGGTAGGCGCCGACGGCGGCCACGGCGACGAGCAGGCTGTCGCGCCCGTCGCCGAGCAGCCCCGCGCTGATCACGGGCACCAGAAAGATCAGGGCGAGGGGCCCCGTGGCCCCGCCGAAGAGCAGGGCGGCGAGGGCGGCGCAGAGCACCATGCCGTAGAAGAGCACGCGCCCGCCGAGGGCGGTGCGGCCCCGGCGCACCAGGGCCAGGGCCGCGCCGTACGCGCCCAGGGCCAGGGCGCTGATCAGCGTCGCCGTGGCCGTGGCCCCGCCGCCGATGCGGGTCGCGCCCCAGAGGGCCAACACGGCGACCCAGAAGAGGAGCACCAGGGCCATGCCGCTCATGACCAGCATGCGCAGCATGCCGACGTTGTCGCGCAGGATGGTCAGCTGTTCGCGGTCGGCGGCGATCAGCCGCCCGGCTGTGCGGTCCATAGGCATCCACCCCAGAGTGCTATTTGCCGCTACACGGCGCCGAGGGCCACGTCGGCGGCGATGCGCCGCAGGTCGAGCACGACGACGGGGGCCGCGCCGACCAGCACGGCGCCGAGGGCCCAGGGCCGGGCCAGGCGCCCGTGCAGCAGCGGGCCGAGGGGCTGCACGGCGCCGGGCGCGTCGAGGGCCTCGGCCCGCTCGACCAGGAGGGCCACGGCGCGCCGGCGCAGGCTGACCACGAGGGCGTGGCGTCGGCCGGGCGGGCCCCGGTCGGCCGGATCGAGCAGGGGGCCGAGCTCGCGGAGGGCCAGGGGACGACCCCGCGCGTCGAGCAGGGCGGGCGCGCCCGGGGCCACCTGCGCCAGCTGGTCGAGGTGGCCCCGCGGCACCAGGTAGCGCCGCGTCGCCGTGTGCACCTCGAGCAGCAGGGTCCCGTCAGCGCTCATAGTAGGGGTGATGTGTACCACACAGGCACGAAGGGTGGCGGGGGGGAGAGGATGCGGCCGGCACGGCTAGCCCCCCTCCTGCACGGCGGCCACCAGGGCGGCGAGGTTGAGCACGCCGAGGGGCCGGTCGCCGAAGCGAGCCACGGCGGCCAGCAGCCGGGCGCGGGCGTGGTCGAGGGCGGCGGGGGGCGGGGCGAGGGCCCCTGCCGGCAGGGACGCCAGGTCCACCACGGCGTCCACCAGGAGGGCCATGCTGACGGCCTCGTGCTGGGCGACGACGAGGCGCGTCTCGCGGGCGGGCGGGGCGGCGGGCAGGCCGAGGGCCAGGCGCAGGTCCACCACGGGCAGCACCAGGCCGCGCTGGCCGACCACGCCGGGGATCACGGCGGGGGCGCCGGGCACAGGGGTGGGGTCGCGCCAGCGCGTCACCTCGCGCACGCGGAGGCCGGGGATGGCGTACAGCTCGTCGCCCGCCCTGACGACCAGGTGGTCGCCGGGCTCGGCGTCGGGGGAGAGGGGGAGGGTGTCGCTCATAGGCGTGTGGCGGGGCGGGCGGCGCGCCCGCGCTGGCTTGCTCGCGGAAAGGATACACCGCACGGGGGACCAGGGCGTAACCGGCGGCCCACCCCGGTCGTTCGGCGAGCTTGCCAAAGACGATCAGCCGCAGTATGATAGCCCGTCGCTGGCCAGACGCGTGATGCCAGACGCTCCAGATGAAAGGTGAGGCTTGCGTGAACAACAAGATCCGCGTGGCGATCATCGGCGTGGGCAACTGCGCCTCGTCCCTGGTGCAGGGCGTGCACTACTACCGCGACGCCCAGGAGGGCGACGAGATCCCCGGCCTGATGCACGTGAACCTGGGCGGCTACCATATTAGCGATATCGAGTTCTCGGCCGCCTTCGACATCGCCGACACCAAGGTGGACAAGGACCTCGGCGAGGCGATCTTCGCCCAGCCGAACAACACCTACAAGTTCGCCCCCGTGCCCCACCTGGGCGTGCCGGTCTCGCGCGGGATGACCCACAACGGCATCGGCAAGTACCTGAGCACGGTGATCAAGAAGGCCAAGCGCGACACCGACGATATCGTCGGCATCCTCAGGGACACCAAGACCGACGTGGTGATCTCGTACCTGCCCGTGGGCAGCGAGATGGCGACCAAGTGGTACGTCGAGCAGGTGCTCGAGGCCGGCTGCGCCTTCATCAACTGCGTGCCCGTCTTCATCGCGAGCCAGGAGTACTGGCGCAAGCGCTTCGAGGAGCGGCGCCTGCCGATCATCGGCGACGACATCAAAAGTCAGGTGGGCGCTACGATCACCCACCGCGTGCTGACGACTCTGTTCAAGGAGCGGGGCGTGCGCCTCGACCGGACCTACCAGCTGAACTTCGGCGGCAACACCGACTTCCTGAACATGCTCGAGCGCGAGCGCCTGGAGAGCAAGAAGATCAGCAAGACCAACGCCGTGACCAGCCAGCTCGACTACGCCATGCCCGAGGAGGACGTGCATGTCGGCCCGAGCGACTACGTGCCCTGGCTGGGCGACCGCAAGTGGGCCTACATCAGGATGGAGGGCACGACCTTCGGCGATGTGCCGCTGAACGTCGAGCTGAAGCTCGAGGTCTGGGACTCGCCCAACTCGGCCGGCGTGGTGATTGACGCGGTGCGCTGCGCCAAGCTGGCCCTCGACCGGGGCATCGGCGGGGCCCTCTACGCGCCGAGCAGCTACTTCATGAAGACGCCGCCCAAGCAGTACACCGACTACGAGGCCCGCGACTTCACCGAGCGCTTCATCAGGGGCGAGGCGACGCCCAAGTAGGGGCGCGGCTGGCGGCGCGCCGGGGGCTAGTGGGGGGCGAGGGCGCCCCCCATTTGTACTATAATGGGGCCCTATGAAGCTGATCGTGCAGATCCCGGCGCTCAACGAGCGCGAGACGATCGGGGCGGTGATCGCCGACATCCCGCGCAGCATCCCCGGCGTCAGCCGGGTCGAGGTGCTGATCGTGGACGACGGCAGCGCCGACGACACCGCCGCGGTGGCGCTGCGCGCCGGGGCCGACCACGTGGTGCGCCACACGGCCAACAAGGGCCTGGCCAACGCCTACCAGACCGGGGTGGACACCGCCCTGCGTCTGGGGGCCGACATCGTCGTCAATACCGACGCCGACAACCAGTACCCCGGCGCCGAGATCCCGCGCCTGGTGGCGCCGATCCTCGAGGGCCGCGCCGACATCGTGGTGGGCGACCGGCAGGTCCAGAGCCTCGAGCACTTCTCGCCGCTCAAGAAGGCCCTGCAGAAGGTCGGCAGCTCGGTGGTGCGCTGGGCCTCCGAGACCGACGTGCCCGACACGGTCAGCGGCTTCCGCGCCCTCTCGCGCGAGGCGGCCCTGCGCACCTTCGTGACCACCGAGTTCTCGTACACGGTCGAGGCCCTGATCCAGGCCGGCAAGCGCCGCCTGACCGTGGTGGCGGTGCCGATCCGCACCAACTACGTCGGGCGACCGTCGCGGCTGCACCGGGGCAACTGGAACTTCATCAAGCGCCAGGCGGCGATCATCGCCCGCACCTACGCCACCTACGAGCCGCTGAAGGTCTTCAGCTATATCGCCCTGGCCTTCTTCGTGCCGGGCGCGCTCTTCCTGCTGCGCGCGCTCTACGTCTTCATCGGGCGCCGGGTGACCGAGCTGACCGCCGACAACCTGCAGGCCCTGGTGGTGGGCATGGTCCTGGTCCTGATGGCTCTGATCACCTTCCTGATCGGCATCCTGGCCGACCTGGTCGGCAACGTGCGCCGGGTCCAGCAGGAGGTGCTCTACAGGGTGCGGGCCATGGAGGTGGAGGACGAGGCCTGGCGGCGGACGGCAAGCGCCCGGCTCGACGCGCTGGAGGGCGTGCCGGAGCAGCCGGGCTGAGAGCGCCTCCAGAGGCGGGGAAAACAGAGAGCAGGCCAGGAGGTGTTCCTCCTGGCCTGCTCGTCATTGAGAGCGGCTGCGCCGGGCGCGACTTAGGCGTCGAGCTGCGTAAGGCTCTGGGCCTGGAGCGCCGGGGCCGCGCGCCGCTGCTGGCCGTGCAGGGGCGAAGACCAGAGGGCGCGCAGGTGCTGGAGGGCGCCGCCGGTGCGGCGGTCCAGGAGCATGACGAAGCGGGTCGCCTCCGCCGGGCCGAGTCGCTCGACCAGGGCGTCCCAGCCCTCCTCAATCAGCCGCATCTCCGCCTGGGTCATCGTTCTACTCCTCCGTGTCGGTACACGTCCGCCGCGAAGCTCGTGCGGACAGGTCAGGTCGTCCTGGGGAACCGGCGAGCCTCGCGCGGGACTGCGCCCGGCGCTGGTGGGTTCTGCTCTGCTGGCGCGCGAACACCGCCAGCGCGACCGCGGCGTGGCGGCCAGTG
>DAOLDO010000418.1:0-5990 GCA_035327325.1 Chloroflexaceae bacterium
GGGCGGCCGGGCGCGGCACCCTGCCCCGGCCCCTCCTCCGGCTGCCGGGGCCGGGGGGCGACGACGGCGCGCGGACCCCCCCCCCCCGCCACAGCCTGCAGTGGCGCGGCGACGGCGCCGCGTGCGACCTGGAGCAGTTTCGCCGCCTCGTCGAGCGCGACGACGCCGAGGCCCTGGCCCAGGCCGCCGCGCTCTACCGCGGCCCGCTGCTCGACGGCTTCAGCCTGCCCGCGTGCGACAGCTTTATGGAATGGCTGGTGCTCGCCCGCGAGCAGCTCCAGCAGCAGGCGCTGGCGGCGCTGCGCCTGGTGGCCGAGCGGCGGCTCGCCGACGGCGACTGCGAGGCCGCGGCCGAGGCCGCCCACCGCCATCTGGCCCTCGACCCGTGGCGCGAGGAGCCCCACCGCCAGCTGATGCGCGCCCTGGCCGCGGCGGGCGACCACGGGGGCGCCCTCGCGGTCTTCGCCCGCTGCCGCCAGACCTTCGCCGAGGCCCTCGGCCTCGATCCCGACGCCGCGACCGTCGCCCTGGCCGACCAGATCGCCCAGGAATTGGCCGCGCGCCAGGGCGGCGACCCCGCGCCCGCCGCGCTCGCGGCGCCCGCCCCCGCCCCGGCGGCGGACGAGCGGCACAACCTGCCGGCCCCCCTGGACGAACTGGTCGGGCGCGAGGAGGAGCTGGCGCGGCTCGATGGGCTGCTCGGGGGCGCGGCCAGGCTGGTGACGATCGTCGGCGCGGGCGGCGTCGGCAAGACCCGCCTGGCCCTGGCCGCGGCCTGGACCCAGCGCCGCCGCTTCGCCGACGGCGCCTGCTGGGTCGCCCTGGCCGGCGTCGAGCCGGGCGGCGACCCTGCCGGGAGCGCCGACCTGCTGGCCGTGCTGATCGCGAGCGAGATGGGGTGCCGCCTCGCCGGGCGCCGGCCCCTGGCCGAGCTTGCCGGCGCCCTGCGCGAGCGCGAGAGCCTGCTCGTGCTCGACAACTGCGAGCAGCTGCCGGAGACGGTCGGCGTGGCGCGGGCGCTGCTGGAGGCCGCGCCGCGCCTCTGCGTGCTCGCCACCTCGCGGGCGCCCCTGGGGATGGAGGCCGAGGCGCTGCTGCGGCTGGACGGCCTGCCCGTGCCGAGGGCCGGCGCGAGCGACCCCGCCGCCCACGCCGGGGTGCAGCTGTTCGTGCGGCGGGCCGCCGCCCAGGCGCCCGGCTGGAGCGCGGGCCCGGGCGAGCTGGCCGACGTGGCGCGGCTGTGCCGGCTGCTCGACGGGATGCCGCTCGGCATCGAGCTGGCCGCCCACTGGGCCGGCCACTACACGGCGGCCGAGATCGCCGCCGCGCTGGAGGAGGACGCCAGCTTTCTGGCGGCGCGCGGCCGCGCGCTGCCGGAGCGCCAGCGCAGCCTGCGGGCCGTCTTCGCCTACTCGTGGCGCCTGCTCGGGGCGGAGGAGCGGCAGGCCCTGGCGCGGCTCGCCGTCTTCCGCGGCAGCTTCGACCGCGAGGCGGCCCGGGCGGTGGCAGGGGTGACGACGCACACCCTGGCCGCCCTGGTTGACGCGTCGCTGGTGCGGCAGGTGGGGGTGGGGCAGTACAGCATGCACGAGCTGCTGCGCCAGTTCGCCGCCGATGAGCTGGCGCGCCTGGAGCCCGACGGGGCCACGGCCGATCGCCACGCCGCGCACTACCTGGCGCTGCTGGCCGGGCAGGAGGCGCCGATGCGCGGGCCGCAGCCACGCGAGGCCGCGACCATCGTCGAGGCGCAGGGCGACAACATTCGTCAGGCCTGGTACCACGCCGTCGCCCGCGGGCTGTGGGGTCCGCTCGCCACAGCCGCCCACGCCCTTGCGCTCTACTACAGACTCAGCGGGGTGCTGGCCCGCGGCCTCCAGCTGCTCGACATGGTCGCGGACGGCCTGCGCGCCGACGCCGCGGGCGACCCGCGGGCGCGGCGCAGCCTCGCGGCGACGGTCGAGGTCCTGCGGGCCTACCTGCTGTACCGTCAGGCCCGCTTCAACGAGTCAATCGCCGCGGCCACGGCGGCCGCCGACGAGGCCCGCGGCCTCGGTGATAGCCTGCTCGAGGCCACGGCCGCGCTCCACGACGCAATGGCCCAGACCTCGCTCTCGTTTCACGGCGTGATCACCGAGGCCCTCGGCCGCAGGCTGATGGTCCAGCTCGAGCGCGCGGTGGCCTGTTGCCGCGCCTACTCCGCGCCGGGCCCGGTCGAGCAGCTGCGGGCCCTGGCGATCGAGGCCGAGAGTCTGCACGAGCTGAGCCGTCTGCTCACCATCAACGGCCAGTATCAGGCCGCCTTCGAGCGCGCGAGCGAGGCGCTGCAGGTTGCCCGGCAGGCGCAGAACCGGCACCTGGAGGGGCGGCTCAGCTACGGCGCCGCCGAGGCCCTCGAGTCGATAGGGCGCTTTGGCGAGGCGCGCCCGCTGCGCGAGCAGGCCCTGGCCCTGATGCGCCGCTTCGGCAGCCCCGAGCATGTGAGCGTCGCCCTCAACAACCTCGCCGGCATCCTCGGCTACCTCGGCGACTACGCGGGCGCCGCCGCCCACGCTCTGGCGGGCTACGAGCTGCAACAGGAGCTCGGCGGGAACGTCGTCCTGATGGCCCATACCCTCAGCTGGCTCCGCTGCCGCCGGGGCGAGTTCGCCGCCGCCCTGGCCTACGCCGACATCTCGCTCGCCGCCACAGACGACGCGTGGTCGCACCGGAGCTTCGGGCTCCAGGCCCGCGGCGACGCGCTGGAGGGTCTGGGGCGCTGGGAGGAGGCGCGAGCCGCCTACGACGAGGTGCTGGCCCTTGGCCGGAAGGCCGGGGCGCCCCAGGTGGTGATCGCCGCCCTCGCCGGGCTGGCCCGCGTCGCCCTGGCCCAGGGCGACCTCCCCGCCGCGGCCGCCGACGAGACGCTCAGCCTGCTGGCCGACCAGCTCCCCGCCAGCGTCTACGAGCCGCTGCGGGCGTACGAGGTCTGCTACAGGGTGCTCGCGGCCCGCGGGGACGAGCGGGCCCTGGAGGTGCTGCGCACCGCGTACCGGATCGTCGTGCGGCAGGCCGCGTGGATTGACGAGCCGGCGTGGCGCCGCTCGTTCCTCGAGAACATCGCCGTCAATCGGTTCTTCCGGGCCGAGGCCGAGCGGCTCGGCCTGGAGTCGCCCGCCGCGGTGGCGCGGCCGTGACCGCCCTGGACCTGCGGCTCCTGGGCGCCTTCGACGTGCGGCGCGACGGCGCGCCGATCACGCGCTTCCGCGGGCCCCAGGTGCAGGCCCTGCTGGCCTACCTGGCCGTGGAGGCCGGCCGGCCCCACCCCCGCGCGCACCTCGCCGCGCTGCTCTGGCCCGACCAGCCCGCCGCCCAGGGCCTGCGCAACCTCACGCAGACGGCGGTGCGCCTGCACGAGGCCCTCGGCGCGGGGGCGGCTCCCCTGATCCGCAGCCGCGACGCCCTGGCCTGGCGCGCCGACGCCGCCCGGACCGACGTGGACGCGTTCCGCCGCCTGGCCTGCGGGGGCACGGTGGGCGACCTCGGGCGGGCCGCCGAGCTGTACCGCGGGGAGTTCCTGGCGGGCTTCGCGCTGCCGGGCAGCGCGGCCTTCGAGGAGTGGCTGCTGCTCACCCGCGAGGGGCTCCAGCAGCGGGCCCTCGCCGTCCTGCTGGCCCTGGCCGAGGCGCAGCTCGCGGCGGGGGCGCCCGTCGCCGCGGCCGAGGCCGCCCGCCGCCACCTGGCCCTCGACCCGTGGCGCGAGGAGGCCCACCGCCAGCTGATGCGCGCCCTGGCCGTCGCGGGCGAGCGGGCGGCCGCCCTGGCGGCCTACGCCCGCTGCCGCGAGGTGCTCCGCGACGACCTGGGCCTCGACCCCGACCAGGCCACGATCGCCCTCGCCGAGCAGATCCAGCGCGAGGCCGCCGCGCCGCCGGCCGAGGCGCGGCCGGCGCCCTCCCTCGTGCTGGCGGAGCGCGCCGGAGCGGAGGCGCCCGCCCTCCCGGCGCAGCTGAGCGCGCTGGTCGGGCGCGAGGAGGAGCTTGCGTGGCTCGACGGGCTGCTCGGGGGCGGCGCGCGCCTGGTGACAGTGGTGGGCGCCGGCGGCGCCGGCAAGACCCGCCTGGCCCTGTCCGCCGCCTGGGCGCTGCGGCGCCGCTTCCCCGACGGGGTGGGGTGGGCCGCCCTGGCCGGCATGCAGCCGGCGCGGGACCCGGCGCTGCAGCGGGCGACCCTGGCGGGCGCCATCGCCGCCGCCCTCGGCCTCGCCCTTGGCCGGCGCGACGCGATCCTGGCCGAGCTGTCCGCCGCCCTGCGCGCGCGCGACACGCTGCTGGTGCTCGACAACTGCGAGCACCTGCCGGAGCTGGCCCCGACCGTGCGGGAGCTGCTCGCCGCCGCCCCCGGGCTCCGCGTGCTCGCCACCTCGCGGGTGCCCCTGGAGCTCCAGGGCGAGACGCTCCTGCGGCTCGACGGGCTGCCGGTGCCCGCGGACGACGCCGCCGACCTCGCCGGCGCCCCGAGCGTCCAGCTCTTTCTCGAGCGGGCGGCCCGGCACGGGTCCGGCTGGGCGCCGAGGGCGAGCGAGGCGGCCGACGTGGCGCGGCTGTGCCGGCTGCTCGACGGCCTGCCGCTGGGGATCGAGCTGGCCGCGCACTGGGTCGGTCATTACACGCCGGCCGAGATCGCCGCGGCGGTGCAGGCCGACCTCGACTTCCTCGCCGACCGGGCGAGCGACCGGCCCGACCGCCACCGCAGCCTGCGCGCCGTCTTCCACTATACCTGGCGCCTGCTCGAGGCCGAGGCCCGCGAGGGCCTGGCCCGCCTCTCGGTCTTCCGCGGCACCTTCGACCGCGCGGCGGCCCAGGAGGGCGCGGCGGTCGGCGTCGCCACGCTCGCCGCGCTCGTAGATGCGTCGCTGCTGCGGCAGCTGGCGCCGGGCCGCTACGACCTTCACGAGCTGCTGCGGCAGTTCGCGGCGCAGCGGCTGGACGCCAGCGGGGCGGCAGAGGCGGTGCGCCGGCAGCACGCCGCGTACTACCTGGCGCTGGCCGAGCGGGCGGCGCCCGAGCTCAGCCGCCCCGACCAGGCGGCCGCGCTGGAACGTCTGGAGCGCGCGCTCGACAACCTGCGCGCGGCGCTCAGCTGGCTCTGTGAGCAGGGGCAGCTCGATCTTGGGCTGCGCCTGGCCGGCGCCCTGGAGCGCTTCTGGTTCACCCGCGGCCATCTCGCAGAGGGCCGGGAGTGGCTCGAGCGCCTCCTCGCGCCTGAGGGAGCGGCGGCGGTGGCGCCGGTCGTGCGCGCCCAGGCCTACTCGGCGGCGGGCCTGCTGGCCAACACCCAGGGCGACCACGCCCGGGCGGTCCACCTGCTCGAGCTCGCGCTCAGCTGCTACCGCGAGGCCGACGACGTCGCCGGGGCCGTGCGCGCCCTCACGACCCTCGGCGGGGTCGCGTACGACCAGGGCGATCTGGCCGGGGCCGCGGAGCGGTGGGAGCAAAGCCTGGCCCAGGCCCGCGCGATGGGCGACCCGGGCGAGGTCGCGCGCGCCCTCGGCAACCTCGGCGAGGCCCGCTACCACATGGGCGATCTGGCGCGGGCCGAGGCGCTCCATGGCGAGGCTCTCGCGATCGCCCGCCGGCTGGGCCGGGCGAACCTCGAGGCCTTTCAGCTCGGCGACCTGGGGAACGTGGCGCGCCGCAAGGGCGACCTGGCCCAGGCGAAAACGCTCCACCGCCAGGCCCTCGCGCTGAAGCGAGCCCTGGGCGCCCGCCGTCAGATTGCGATCACGCTTGAGGACCTGGCGGCCGTCTTCGCGGCCCAGGGCGAGGGGCGGCGCGCGGCGCGTCTGCTCGGCGCGGCGGCGCAGATCCGCGAGGAGATCGGCACGCCGCAGGCCATCCCTGAGCGGAACGCCACCCAGCAGGCTGTGGCGGTAGCACGGGCAGCCCTGGGCGAGGAGGCATGGGCGGCAGCCTTCAGGGAAGGGCAGTCGCTCTCCCTGGAGCTGCTGGCTG
>DAOLDO010000419.1:0-5986 GCA_035327325.1 Chloroflexaceae bacterium
CCGGCACCCACGCGGCCGCCCCTACCCCCGCCGCCGCCCCGCCCCCACGTGGTCGCCCCCGGCACCCACGCGGCCGCCCCCGGCACCCACGCGGCCGCCCCTACCCTCGCCTGCGCCCCACGGCCCTGAGGAAGCGCCGCCCGTACTGGACGAACGACAGCCCGAAGGGCACCATGGCCAGGTAGAGGGCCGGCCTGCCCGTGCGCGGCCCGTCGGCCACGTAGAGCAGGGCCGCCAGGGTGAGCAGGGCCGTGGTCAGCTTGCCCGCGCTGGCCGCCGCCGTCACCTGGCCGCGCCGGCGGATCACCACCATTGCCGCCGCCAGGATGCCCAGGTCGCGGAAGAGCAGCAGCCCCGTGGCCCACCAGGGGAAGCCGCGGGTCTGCGAGAGGATGATCGCCGAGCCGTCAATCAGCAGCTTGTCGGCGATCGGGTCGAGCACCTTGCCCAGGCGCGAGACCTCGCCGCGCGAGCGGGCGATCGGCCCGTCGATCGCGTCGGTGAACATGGCCACGGCCAGACAGGCCAGGGCCACCCGCCGCCGCTCGGGCCGGCGCAGCTGGGCCAGGGTGGGCGCCACCAGCAGCAGACGGCCTATGGTGAGCAGGTTCGAGGGGTAGAGCAGCTCGCGCGGCTCGATCAAGTCCCGCAGGCGCATCGCACGCCTCCTGTGCGGGCGTCGGGGGCGGAGCCTCGCCCCACAGCCCCGGCCCGGACCCTCCCGCTCGCCGTCACATCGCGGGCGGCGGGTTGTAGGTGACGTCGTAGCCGGCGGGCCGGCCGAGCTGCAGCAGCTTCTGTCCAAGGATGTGGCCGAAGACGGCCTGGCTGTAGGGCAGCGTGAAGATGAAGCCGATGATCACGATGCTGCCCAGGCTGGCCACGACGCTGCAGAGCAGGTAGAGCAGCCAGAGCACGACCCACCCGCCGAGGTCGGCGCGGACCATGGCGAAGATCTCGCCCACCCGGAACGCCGCCCCAAGGCTCCCCGTCTGCACATAGCGGGCCAGCCCGGCGAGCATGGGCACCTGGAGGGCGACACCCAGCACGATGACGATGGGCATGATGCAGAAGACCGTGCCCAGGGCCGCCGCGGCGGCCGCGTCCTCGCCGCCGGCCATGGCGAAGAGGGGGATGCACATGAACGGCACCATCAGCAGGAGCACCGGCAGGGACCAGCCGAGGGTGATCAGGAAGGCGTTGAAGCCGAGGCTCAGCTTCTCGCCGAAGTTGTCCCACTTCGGCAGGGGCCGCGGGCTGCCCATGGCCACGTTGCGGGCGGCCTCGAGCATGTAGCCGAGGATGGCGATCCAGCCGAGGATGGGGACGAGCGCGAGCAGGCCGGCGATCAGAATGCTCGAGATCCACTGCTCGTCGTCGAAGACGTACGAGAACGCTTTGCCGATGTCCATGGGGCCACTCCTTCACTACTTAGACGGGGCGATGACGCACCTGCTGTTGGTTGTACGCTGTTGGGGGCGAGATCGTTGCGGCGCCGTCACAGGCCCAGCTCGCGCCGTTGCACCTCCTTCTCGGCCGCCACGTAAAGCTGCACCACCACGAGGTGGGCGTAGACGAGAGCGGCCATGGTCAGCCAGAGGCCGGCGGCCATGGCGGCCGCCTGCCCGGCGAAGCTGAGCCGGGCCAGGGCCACGGTGGCCGCGGCCAGGGCGAGGGCGGGCAGGTAGGCCGGCAGCGAGGCCAGGCGGGCCCGCAGGAAGGGCCCGCGGCCCGCCTCGCCCGTAGCCCAGCGCCAGGTGTCGCCGCTGATCGCCTCCTCGATGCGCCCCTCGCGCGCGAAGCGCAGCCGGCCCACCGGGGCGACCCCGGCCAGGAACATTGCCAGAAACGCCGCCCCCGCCAGGCCGCCGAGGCCCACGAGGGCGCCCCCGACGACCCGCTCGGAGCCCGCGGCGCCGAGCACCAGGGCCAGGCTGGCGCAGAGCATGACCATGCCGCCGGCCAGCAGGGGCAGGATGAAGAAGGCGAAGTCAATCATCAGGGCGAAGAGGCCCGTGAGGAAGCGCGTGGCCGGGTCGCTCCAGGGCGGCAGGGGCGTCGGGTAGCCGCGGCGGCTGTTATCGAGGCTCTCCATCACGAAGCCGGCGGCGAACGGCAGGCCGAACAGCGTGGCCGCGGCGAAGCCGTAGCCGAGGCAGAGGGCCCACCACTGCCGGTCGCGGTGCACGGTCGTCGCGGCCTCGCGCAGGCTGATCGGCCCGTCGGGCCTCACGCCGGCGCCCCGCTCAGGTAGCGGCGCAGCAGGTCGAGGGCGAGGGTGCCCACGAACTCCCAGCCCTCGGGCTGGCGCAGGTCGTAGCGCGCCGTCGCCTGGCGGCTGCCGTCGGGCGTCACCAGGGCCACGCACACCGCGCTGAAGCCGCTCGGGTCGGGCGTGCTGGCGGCCTGGGCGGCCAGGCTCAGGTCGGCCCGCCAGCGGTCGCACGCGCTGATCGCCCCCGCGTGGGCCAGGGCCGCCGCGCCGTGCTCGTCGGTGGGCCGGTCGAGGGGGTGAACCATCACGCCGCGCAGGCGCTCGGCGCCGCCGGGGGCCGCCCCGAGCTGGCGGAAGATCGGGGCCAGGCTCGTGCCCTCGTAGAGGGCCAGGGTGAGCCCCCGCTCGGCCAACAGGCGGGCCACCGCCGCGGCCAGGGGCTCGTCGCCGACGATGTTGGCGCCCAGGCGCTCGCGCAGGGTGGCCTCGGCGCCGGCGATCAGGGCCGCGGCCGCCTCGGCGGTGGCGGCCCTGGCGCCGATGCGCAGCTCGTAGCGGGCCTGCTTGGCCGAGATGCCGACCGTCGGGTTGGACTGCCCCATCAGGTCGGCGATCCGCTCGCCGATCACGCTCTCGCCCAGGCCCGTGGCGTGCAGGGTCCTGACCAGGATGACCTCGGAGACGCCGCGCTCGTCGCGCAGGTAGGGGCGCACCACGCTCTCGAAGAGGAAGCGCATCTCGTAGGGCACGCCGGGCAGCACGACCACCGTGCCGCGCGCGTCCTCGACGATGAAGGCGGGGGCGGTGCCGCGCGGGTTCTCAATCGCCCTGGCGCCCGCGGGCACGAACGCCTGGCGCCTGTTGCTCTCGGGCATGGGGCGCCCGAAGGCGGCGAAGCGGGCGGCGATCTGCTCCATCAGCTCGGGGCGGAACTCGAGGGGCCTGCCGAAGGCCAGGGCCACCGCCTCGCGGGTCACGTCGTCCACGGTCGGGCCGAGGCCGCCCGTGCAGATAACCAGATCGGCGCGGGCCAGGGCCTCGCCGATCGCGGCGGCGATGCGCTCGGCGTTGTCGCCGACCACGCTCTTGCGGAACAGGTTGACCCCCGCGGCGGCGAGCTCCCGCGCCAGGTAGGCGCTGTTGGTGTCGATCGTCTCGCCGAGCAGCAGCTCGGAGCCGACCGCGATGATCTCTGCGTCCATGGCGCTGTGGTGCCCCTCACCCCCTGCCCCCTCTCCCCGGCGGGGAGAGGGGGAGAGACTCAGGGAGGGCCAAGCCCTCCCTGAGCCCTCCTTGGCAGCGGGGGAGCGCACCCCTCTGTCTAATAGAGCGGCTCGTCGCGGGGCGGGGCGGGCTTGTCGGCCAGGCGCTGGCGGTACTTCGCCCAGAGGTCCTGCTCCTGCGAGGCGGCGGCGCGGCGCCCGGCCTCGACGGCGGCCCGCAGGCGCTCGCCGAGGGAGGCGCCGCCGCCCTCGACGCGGGCGGTCAGGCCGAGGCGGGCCTCCTCGCTGGTGCGCTGGTTGATCATGTAGATCGCGGCGGCCCCGAGGGCCCCGCCGACCAGCAGGCCGATGGCGAAGCGGCCCGCGGACTGGCGCGAGCGGCGCGCGCCCTCGACGCGCAGAGCCCTGATGATCTCCATCGCGGCCTGCCGCTCGGTAGCCAGGGCGTCCAGGGTGCTGGCGCGCTCGGCCCGGATCGCCTCGCTGAAGCGCAGGGCGGCGTCGGCGAGGGCGTCGGTCTCGACGGTCATAGGTTCCTCGTCAGCGGGCGCGGGCGCGGGGTGGCGCGCACCCCGCTGGCCCTCGCCCAACCTTGCGCCCTAGGCGCGCGTCTTCACTTCCTCGACGGCCCGCTCGATAAACGCGGCGATGGGGGTGAGGCCAAGATCCTCGCCGGAGCGCAGCCTGACGGCGACGGCGTCGGCCTCCTGCTCTTTGTTGCCGATTATAAGCATGTAGGGGATCTTCTGCAACTGGGCGCGGCGGATCTTGCCCTGCATGCGGTCGCGGCTGTCGTCAATCTCGACCCGCAGCCCCGCCGCCCGCATGCGCCCCGCGGTCGCCTGGGCGAACGCCATCTGTTTGTCGGTGATCGGGATGAGCATGGCCTGCACCGGCGCCAGCCAGGTCGGGAAGGCCCCCGCGAAATGCTCGATCAGCACGCCCAGGAAGCGCTCGGTCGTGCCCGTGACCGCGCGGTGGATGACCACCGGCGTGTGGGGCTGGTTGTCCTCGCCGATATACTCGAGCCCCAGCCGCCGCGGCTGGATGAAGTCCACCTGGATCGTGCTCAGCTGCCACTCGCGCCCCAGCACGTCCCGCGCGATGAAGTCGGCCTTGGGCCCGTAGATCGCCGCCTCGCCCGGCGCCTCGCGGTACTGCACCCCGTAGTGGTCCAGCGCCGCCCGCAGGGCGCCCTCGGCCATGTCCCAGGCCTCGTCGTCGGCGATGTACTTGCCGCTCTCGCCGCGCAGCGAGAGGTCAACCCTGTAGTCGCTGAACTTATAGGTCCCCAGCACCTCGCGGATCAGGTTCAGGGCCAGCCCGAACTCCTGCTCGATCTGGTCGGGCCGGCAGAAGATGTGGCAGTCGTCCTGGGTCAGAGCCCGCACCCGCGTCAGCCCGGTCAGCGCGCCGCTGTCCTCGTAGCGGTAGAGCGTGGCGAACTCGGCGAAGCGCATGGGCAGGTCGCGGTACGAGTGGACGCCCATCTCTTTGTAGAGGGTCATGTGGCTCGGGCAGTTCATCGGCTTGAGCCGGAAGACCAGCTCCTCGCTCTCGACCATGGGCGGGAACATGTTCTCGCGGTAGGCGTCGTAGTGGCCCGACTTCTTGTACAGGCCCTCCTTGACCACGTTGCCCGTCCAGACGTGGCTGTAGCCGTAGCGGGTCTGCACCTCGCGCACATACCCCTCCATCTCGTGCCGCAGGATCTCGCCCTTCGGCGTGAAGAGCGGCAGCCCCGGGCCCACGTCGTCGGAGAAGTAGAACAGGCCCAGCTCCTTGCCGAGGCGCCTGTGGTCGCGCTTGCGGGCCTCCTCGAGCTGGTAGAGGTGCTGCTCGAGCTCGGCCTTGCTGGCCCAGCCGGTGCCGTAGATACGCTGGAGCTGGGGGTTGCGCTCGTCGCCGCGCCAGTAGGCCCCGGCGATGCTCATGAGCTTGAAGGCCTCGGGGTCGAGCTGGCCGGTGCGCTCGACGTGGGGGCCCCGGCAGAGGTCCTCGAAGCTGTCCTGCCTGTAGGTCGAGATCACCACCCCGCCGGGGCGGGTGGGCTCGGCGTCCCTGGCCCCGGCAGTGCCCTCCTGGGCCTCGCCGTACTCGTCGGCGCCGCGGGCCAGGCCCTCGATCAGCTCCAGCTTGTAGGGCTGGCCCTGGAACAGCCGGCGGGCCTCGTCGGCGCTGACCTCCCTGTAGACGAAGGGGTGGTCCCCGGCGATGATCCGGCGCATGCGCGCCTCGACCTCGCCCAGGTCGTCGGGCGTGAGCGGCCGGGGCAGGTCGAAGTCGTAGTAGAAGCCGTTCTCGATCGGCGGGCCGATGGCGATCTTTCCGTCGGGGAACAGCTCGAGCACGGCCTGGGCCATGACGTGGGCCAGCGAGTGGCGGATCCTGTAGTAGGGATCGCTCTGTGGATCGACGGGCATACAACACCTCGTAGCAATACTGAGGTGTGAGGCGCTCGCTGCGCTCGCTGTGTGAGGTGTCATCCCTCCCCACACCTCACACCTCACACCTCACACCTCACACCTCACACCTCACACCTCACACC
>DAOLDO010000420.1:0-5981 GCA_035327325.1 Chloroflexaceae bacterium
CAGCTGGGCTTCCGCCAATCCTACGGCTTCGAGCGGGTCGAGCGCTTCCTGCCCGACCTGTCCCGCAACCCGCCGCGCCACAACATCGTCGAGCTGACGGGCACCTGCCGCTTCTTCATCAACCCCGGCAGCGTGGGCCAGCCCCGCGACCAGGACCCGCGGGCCGCCTACGCCGTGCTCGACACCGAGGCCGCGACGATCACCTTCGGCCGCGTCGAGTACGAGATCGCCCTGACCCAGCGCCAGATGGTCGAGGCCGGCCTCCCCGGCCCCCTCGTGCGCCGCCTCGAGTTCGGGATGTAGCCATGGACCTCGAGGGACGCTACAGGCAGCACTTCGCCCGCTCGGCCCGCCTCGCGACCGAGGCCGCGACCAGGTTCCCCGGCGGGGTCACCCACGACGGGCGCGCCGCCGCGCCCTTCCCACTGTTCATAACGCGCGCAACAGGCGCCCGGAAATGGGACGTTGATGACAATCTGCTGATCGACTACTGGTGTGGCCACGGGGCCCTGCTGCTCGGCCACGGCCACCCCGCCATCGTCGCCGCCGTGCGGGCCCAGCTGGAGCGCGGCACCCACCTCGGCGGCGAGAGCCCCCTGGCCCTGCGCTGGGCCGAGCTGGTCCAGACCATGGTGCCCGGCGCCGAGCGGGTGCGCTTCACCTCGTCGGGCACCGAGGCGACCATGCTGGCCCTGCGCCTGGCCCGGGCCTTCACCGGCCGCCCGAAGGTCGTGCGCTTCGCCGGCCACTTCCACGGCTGGCACGACGGCATCGCCCCCGGCGCCGACCCGGGCGACCCTAACGCGGGCCTGCCCGATCAGCTCCTGGCCAACCTGATCACCCTGCCGGCCGACCTCGACCAGGTGGCCGCGGCCATGGCCGGTGGCGACGTGGCCGCCGCCATCCTCGAGCCGACGGGGGCGAGCTACGGCACGGTGCCGCTCCCCGCGGGCTTCCTGGCGGGCCTGCGGGCCCTCACCGCCGAGCGGGGCGCCCTGCTGATCTGCGACGAGGTGGTGACGGGCTTCCGCGTGGGCCCCGGCGGGGCGGCGGCGGCGGCGGGCGTCGTGCCCGACCTGATCTGCCTGGCCAAGATCCTGGCCGGCGGGCTGCCGGGCGGCGCCGTGGCCGGGCGCGAGGCCATCCTGCGCCGCCTGGCCGCCGGCGACGGCGATGGCGGGAGCCGGATCCGCCACCAGGGCACCTACAACGCCAACCCGCTCTCGGCCGCGGCGGGGGTGGCCTGCCTCGAGCAGGTCGCCGCCGGGGCCCACGCCGTGGCCGCAGAGCGCGGGCGCGAGCTGGTCGCCGCGCTCAACGCGGTGCTGCTGGCCCGCGAGGCCCGCGGCTTCACGGCCTATGGCGAGGGCTCGATCGTGCACCTCTTCGCCGACCCGGCCGCCGCGGTCGAGCCAGGCCGGCCGCCCGCGGGTCTGCCGGCGGCCGCGCTCAAGGCCGGGGGCGACCCGCGCGTGGTCACGGCCCTGCGCATGGCCATGCAGCTCGGCGGGGCCGACCTGATGCGCGGGCGCAGCGCCTTCGTGAGCGCTGCCCACGGCCCGGAGGAAATCGCCGCCACGGCCGCCGCCCTCGACGACGCCCTCGCTATGCTACAATCCGCAAGGATGATCCCGCTGTAACGGCGCGGCCCACCCGTGTTCACCCGGCTGCAATCCTTAGCGAGTATGCTGGGCCGCATCCCCCCTAGCAGCTACCTGGAGAAACCTCGCCCCATGCAGAATAAGTCCATCGCAGCCAACATCGCCGTCCCGCGTGTTCACGTCCCGCTGGTGGTCATCGCCGTCGTGGCCCTCGTGGCGGCCCTGGCGATCACCGTGCCGTCCGACCGCGAGTGGTGGAAGGTCGTCGTCCTCGGCGTCGTCCAGGGCGTCACCGAGTGGCTGCCGATCTCGTCCACGGGCCACCTGCTGATCGTCGCCGACCTGCTGGCCTACGAGGGCAGCATCGGCGGCACCTTCGAGATCTTCATCCAGCTCGGCACGGTGCTCTCGGTGGTGGCCTTCTACTTCGGCGACCTGCTCGCCCAGGGGCGGGCTCTGCTCGGCCGGGGCACCAGGGACGAGGCGGCCGCGGCGAGGCGCCTCTGGCTGGGCGTGGCGATCGCGATTGTGCCGGCCGGGCTGATCGGCGTGTTCTTCCGCGAGTTCATCAAGACGGTGCTGTTCGGGTCGCCCCATGTGATCGCGGGGGCCCTGATCTTCGGCGGGGTGATCTTTCTGATCATCGAGCGGCTGCCCCGGCGCGAGGCCCGCGCCACCGAGCTCGGCCAGATCACGCCGCTCCAGGCCCTGGGCGTGGGCGTCGCGCAGATCTTCGCCCTGATCCCGGGCATGTCGCGCTCGGGCTCGTCGATCGTCGGCGGCCTGCTCGCCGGGCTCGACCGGCGCACCGCGACGGCCTTCTCGTTCTACCTCTCGATCCCGATCCTCGGCGCGGCGACCCTGACCGACCTGGTGGGCAGCCTGGACATGATCCAGCGCGACGACTGGGGCCGGCTGCTGCTCGGCGCCGTGGTGGCCATGATCGTCGGCTACGTGACGATCGGCTGGCTGCTGCGCTACATCGCCCGCAACACCTTCGTGCCCTTCGGCATCTACCGCATCGTCGTGGGCCTGCTGATCCTCGCCCTGGCGGGGATGGGGATCCTGTAGCGACGCCCCGGCGGGGCGGCTGGCGCACCCACTGAGCCGGCCCGGCGGGCCGGCTCTCCCTGTCGTGGCGGCGAACACCGTCCGCCGCGCCTACCCCCTGATGATCGCGAGCACCTCGTCGCGCCTGGTCTCCATCTCGGCGGGCGAGGCGACCGACTCGAGGTTCAGGCGGATCAGGGGCTCGGTGTTCGAGCCGCGCACGTTGAAGTGCCAGGTGTCGTAGCTGACCGAGACGCCGTCCATGCGCTCGACCTTGCCGTCGCTGTAACGCGCGACCAGGGCCTCGAGGCGGCCCTTCACGTCGTCCACCTTGGAGTTGATCTCGCCCGAGATGAAGTACTTGGCCTCGAGCTCCTTCAGCAGGTCGCTCATCTTCACGCCGCGCTTGGCCAGCATCTCCATCAGCAGGAGCGAGGGGAGGATGCCCGAGTCGGCGTAGAAGAAGTCCTTGAAGTAGTAGTGGCCCGTCACCTCGCCGGCGAAGACCGCGTCCTCGGTGGCCATGCGGCGCTTGATGAAGGCGTGGCCGACGCGCTCCATCAGGGGGGTGCCGCCCTTCGCCGTGATCAGGTCGGGCACGGCCCACGAGGCGCGCACGTCGTAGAGGATCTTGGCCCCTGGATACTTCTCGAGCATGTACTGGCCCATGATCGCGGTGAGGAAGTCGCCCGAGATGAACTCGCCGCGGTCGTCAATGGCGAAGAAGCGGTCGCCGTCGCCGTCGAAGAGGAAGCCGATGTCGAAGCCCTCGGCGGGGACGCGGGCCTGGAGCTCGGCGCGGTTCTCGGGCTGCAGCGGGTCGAGCCCGTGGTTGGGCAGGTTGCCGTCGGGGTCGAGGTACATGCCGACGAACTCGATCGGCAGGCGGCTGTAGATCTCCTGCAGGGCCGGGCCGACCATGCCGTTGCCGGTGTCGGCGATCACCTTGAGCTTGCGGTCACGCAGGGCCTCGACGTCAATCAGCGAAAGCACCTTCTGGACGAAGGGCTCATTGAAGTCGTGGGCCTTCACCTCGCCCTTGCGCGCGGGCTGGGGGAAGGCCTCGCTCTCGACCAGGCGCCGCAGGTCCTGGATGCCCTCGTCGCCGCTGAGCAGGTAGGGCATCTGGCGCACCATCTTGAAGCCGCTGTACTGCTTGGGGTTGTGGGAGGCGGTGACCATCATGCCCGGCAGGCCGAGGGTGGCGCAGGCGAAGTAGTACTGGTCGGTGCTGACCATGCCGATGTCGGCCACGTCGGCGCCCTGGTCGGTGATGCCGCGCACGACGGCCTCGAACATGGCCGGGCCCGAGATGCGCATGTCGCGCCCGACGATCACCGTCTCGGCGCCCAGGAAGGTCACGAAGGCGCGCCCGATCAGGTAGGCGGCGTCCTCGTTCAGGTCGGTGGGGTAGATGCCACGGATGTCGTACGCCTTGAAGATCGACGGGTTGACGTCCACACTGGCCTCCTCGCGCTGCTGCGGCGCGTCCTGCCGCGCCGTCTCCCGCGCTTATGCTACCACACTCGAGGTGTGGGTCGCTCGCTGCGCTCGCGGTGTGAGTCGCTCGCTGCGCTCGCGGTGTGAGGTGTGACTCCGCCACGAGCCCGGCCGTGCCAGGTTCACACCTCACACCTCCCACCTCCCACCTCACGAGGCGTCAGCTCGCCGCGCAGGCTGCGCCCCATGAGCTCGCGCACGGCCGCGGGCTCGTGGCCGGCGGAGAAGAGGTAGTAGAGCTTGGCGAGGGCGGCCTCGGCGGTGAGGTCGTAGCCGCTAATCACGCCCGCGGCGGCCAGGGCGGCGCCCGTGGCGTAGGCCTCGAGGTCAACCCGGCCGCGCAGGCACTGGGTGCAGTTGACGATCACGACGCCGCGGGCGCTGGCATCGGCGAGAGCGGCGAGGAAGGCGGGGTCGCCGGCGGGGCCGTTGCCGCTGCCGTAGGTCTCGAGCACCAGGCCCTGGAGCGGCTCGAGCACGGCGGCGACCATGGCCGGCGAGATGCCGGGGAAGAGGCGCAGGGCGCCGATGCGCGCCGGCCCGATCCGCTGCACGCTGAGGGGCGCGTCGGGCGCGGGGGGCGGCAGCACGAGGCGCCGGTCCACCTCGATGCCGATGCCGAGCTGGGCCAGGGGCGGGAAGTTGGGCGAGGCGAAGGCATCGAGGCCGCTGGCGTTCACCTTCACGGCGCGGCAGCCGCGCAGCAGGGCGCTGCCGAACGAGAGGCAGACCTCGGGGATGGCCTCGCGAGCGGCGATCAGCAGGGCGGTGATCAGGTTCTCGCGGGCGTCGGAGCGCACCTCGCAGAGCGGGATCTGGGCCCCGGTCAGCACCACCGGCTTGCCCAGCCCCCGCAGCATGAAGGCCAGGGCCGAGGCGGTGTAGGCCATGGTGTCGGTGCCGTGCAGCACCACGAAGCCGTCGTACTCCCCGTAGCGCGCCGCCAGGTCCTCGGCGATGGCCGTCCAGTCGGCCGGGGTCATGGTGGCCGAGTCGCGCAGCTCGGGGTACTCGTGGACTACGTACTCGGGCGCCCGCGGGTCGCGCAGCTCGGGCAGGCCCGCCATCAGCTCGGCCAGGTAGCCGGAGGCGGGAGCGTACGAGCCGTCGTCGCGCCTGGCCATGCCGATCGTGCCGCCCGTGTAGGCGATGTAGACTCGCCCGCGCCCACCCAACGGCGGTATACTGTCTGCCATGAAGACTCCCCACAGGCTGATCGGCCCCGCCTGGATTGTAAAGCATCTCTTCGCCCTGCTGATCTGCGCGATGATGGTCGGCCTGGGCCTCTGGCAGCTGGCCCGCCTCGAGGAGCGCCGGGCCGACAACGCGGCGCGCGTGGCCGCCCTCGACCAGAGCCCGGTCGCCCTCACCGGCGCCGAGGCCGACCCGGCGGCCCTGGCCGGGCGCAGGGTGCGCCTGCGCGGCACCTACCTGAACGAGGACAGCGTGGTGCTGCGCGGGCGCCGGTCCGACAGCGGCGTTGACGGCGTGCACCTGCTCACGCCCCTGCGCCTGGCCGGCGGCGAGGCGGCCGTCCTGGTGGACCGCGGCTGGCTGCCGACGAGCCAGCGCGGCCGCGAGGCCCTGGCGGCCTACGCCGTGCCCCGCGAGGTCGAGCTGGAGGGCATCGCCCGCGCGCCCCAGACGCGCCCCGACTCGCCCCTGGCGCCGATTGACGCGCCCATGCCCGGCGAGGACCGCATCGGCGCCTGGGTGCGCGTGGACGTGGCGGCCATCCAGGAGCAGGTCGCCGCGCCGCTGATCCCCCTCTACGTCGAGGCCCTGCCCGCCCCCCGCGACCCGCCCCTCCCCCCCCCCGCCGACCCCCGC
>DAOLDO010000421.1:0-5975 GCA_035327325.1 Chloroflexaceae bacterium
GGGGGGGGGGGCGGGGGGGACCCCCCCCGCCGACGAGAGAGGGCGGCTCTAGGAGGCCATGAGGGTGGCCCCCGCCGCGCCCGCTCCGCGCCCGGCCGCCGCGTCGCCCGCCGCCGTTGCGTCGGAGCGACCCGACGCCCCGCTCGTCGGGCGGGACAGCGAGCGGGCGCGGCTGCGCGCCCTGTACGCCGGCGCCGGCGCGGGGGCCGTGGCCGCCATCACGGGCCCGCCCGGGATCGGCAAGACGCGCATGGCCGAGGACCTGCTGGCCGCCGCGCGGGCGGCGGGCGGCGCGGCCATGGCCGCCCGCTGCTACGAGGGCGAGAGCGGCCTGGCCTACGCGCCCGTCGCGGCCCTGCTCCGCGACGCCGTGGCCGCCCTCGAGCGCGCCGGTCGGCTCGCCGCCCTGCCGCCGGACCAGCTCGCCGAGGTCGCCCGGCTCGCGCCCGGCGTCGCCCGCGGCGCGGGCCTGCCCGCGGCGCCGCCGCTGGCCGGCCCCGACGCGCGCCGGCGCTTCTTCGAGGCTGTGGCCGACGTGCTGCGCGCGGCCTGTGCCGGCCCGGCGCCCGGCGTCCTGCTGGTGGACGATGCCCACTGGGCCGATGGCGCCTCGCTCGACCTGCTGGCCTTCCTGGCCAGGCGGCTGCGCGGCGGGCCGGGGCTGCTGCTGCTGACCTGGCGCGACGAGGAGGTGCCGGCCGACCACGCGCTGCGGGCCATGGGCGCCGAGGCGCGGCGCGCCGGCCCGACCGAGCTGATCGCCCTCGACGGGCTTAGCGCCGCCGCGGTGGCCGAGCTGGCGAGCGCCAGCGGGGCCGCGCTTGGCCCGGGGCTGGCGGCCCGGCTGCACCAGGAGAGCGAGGGCGTGCCGTTCTTCGTGGTCGAGTATCTGGCGGCCCTGCGCGAAGGCGCCCTCCCGCCCGCCGACGGCCAGTGGCCGCTCCCGGGGCGGGCCCGCGACCTGCTGGAGGCGCGGCTGCGCCCGCTGAGCGAGGCCGCGCGGGCGCTCCTGGTCGCCGCCGCGGTTGTGGGGCGCGCCTTCGACCTGGCGACCCTCTGCGCGGCCGCCAGCGTGGGCGAGGACGCGGCGGTGGACGGCCTGGAGGAGCTGCTGGCCCGCGGGCTGATCGTCGAGGCGACGGTGGCCCCGCTGCGCTACACCTTCGCTCACGAGCGCCTGCGCGCCATGGCCTACGAGCGGGCGAGCCAGGCCCGGCGCCGGCTGCTGCACCGCCGTGTCGCCGCGCACCTGGCGGCCCAGCTGGCCGCCGCGCCCCGCCCGGGCATGGCGGCCGCGGTCGCGTACCACGCTGCCGAGGCCGGCGATGCCCAGCTCGCCACCGCGCACCACCGGCTGGCGGGCGACGAGGCCCGCGCCCTGGCCGCGAACGCCGAGGCGGCCGCCCACTACGCCGCCGCCCTCGCCCTGGGCCACCCCGAGTCCGCCGCGCTCCACGAGGCCCTGGGCGACCTGCTGGCCCTCGCCGGCGACTACGCCGCCGCCCTCGCCCACTATGGCGCGGCCCGCGCCGCCGGCGGGCCCGGCGCGGCCCTCGCCCGCAAGACCGGCGAGCTGCACCACCGCATGGGCGACTGGGGCGCCGCCGAGGCCGAGTTCGGCGTCGCCCTGGCCGACCCCGCCGCGGGCCCCGTCGAGCGCGCCAGGGCCTGCGCCGCCTGGAGCCTGACTGCCCGCCGCCGGGGCGACCTGGACGGGGCCGCCCGCTACGCCGCCGAGGCCCTCGCCCTGGCCGAGGCCGCGGCCGACCCGCGGGCCCTGGCCCGCGCCCACGGCGCCGCGGGCGCCCTCGCCGCGCAGGAGGGCGACCCCACGGCCGCCCTCGACCACCTCGAGCGTGGGCTGGCCCTAGCCGAGCAGGTGGACGATCCCGAGACGCGGGTGGCCGCCCTCAACAGCCTGGCCCTGGCCCTCGCCGGGCGCGACCCGGCCCGCGCCATCGTCCTGGCCGAGGCCGCCCTGGCCCTCTGCCTCGCTCGCGACGACCGCCATCGCGCCGCGGCGCTGCACAACACCCTGGCCGACCTGCGCCACGCCGCCGGCGAGGCCGAGGCCGCCCGGGCCCACCTGCGCGAGGCGGTGGCCCTCTTCGCCGCCATCGGCCACGACCAGCCCGCGATCTGGATGCTCACCGAGTGGTGAGCGCAAAGGATGGGCCGCCGGGTCTTAACCACGAAGCGCACGAAGGGGCAAGGACGCGCGGTGCCGGGAGTGGGCGCTCGAGCCTGACGAGAAGCGCAGAAAGGCCCGGAGCAGCAGAGCATCGCTCGTACCTTCGCGCTTCGTGGCCTTTGTGGTTGTACCGTCTACGCCCCTGATGCCGGATGGGCCCTGTCGTTCGCCCCGTAACGCTCGCCGTAACGATCCGCGCACGGGCCGCCCGGTAGGCTGTACCCGTCGGCGGAGGAAGGCCCCAGATGAAGCGAGCACTGCCTATGGCCACCCTGATCCAGCAGTTCCGGCGCGCGCTGCGCCGCGGCGAGGCGGCCGCCCCGGTGGCGGCCCCGCGCGCCCCCGCGGCGCCCGACCCCGACGTTGTGCGCGAGCTCGACCTGGCGGCGAACGACCCGCTGCTGGCCCTGCTCCAGAGCTCGTCCGGCGTGCTCGACCTGGCGACGCTGCGCCTCGAGTCGCCCATGGTCACGCGCCTGCGCGCAGAGGGCGTGCGCCTGCTGGTGCCGCTGCTCAGCCAGGGCGAGCTGGTGGGCATGCTCAGCCTGGGGCCGCGCCGCAGCGAGCAGGACTACGCCAGCGACGACAAGGCCCTGCTGGTCAGCCTGGCGACCCAGGCGGCGCCGGCGCTGCGCGTGGCCCAGCTGGTGCGCCAGCAGCGGGCCGAGGCCCGCGAGCGCGAGCGCATCGCCCAGGAGCTCAGGGTCGCCCGGTTGATCCAGCAGACCCTGCTGCCGCGCGAGGTGCCGGCCGTGCCCGGCTGGGGCATCACGCCCTACTACGAGCCCGCCCGCGAGGTCGGCGGGGACTTCTACGACTTCATCCCGCTGGCCGACGGGCGGCTGGGCCTGGTGATCGCCGACGTGACCGACAAGGGCGTCCCGGCGGCCCTGGTGATGGCCACCACGCGCAGCGTGCTGCGGGCCGCCGCCACCCGCCTGGAGGCGCCCGGCTCGGTGCTGGCCCGGGTCAACGACATGCTGGTGCCGGACATCCCGCCCAATATGTTCGTCACCTGCTTCTACGCGATCCTGGACCCGGAGAGCGGCCGGCTGCGCTTCGCCAACGCCGGCCACGACGTGCCCTACTGGCGTGGCGCCGACGGCGCGGTGCGCGAGCTGCGGGCGCGGGGCATGCCTTTGGGCCTGATGGAGGGCATGGCCTACGAGGAGGGCGAGGTGCGGCTCGGCCCGGGCGACCACCTGCTGCTCTACAGCGACGGCCTGGTGGAGGCCCATAACCCCCGGCGCGAGATGTTCAGCTTCGAGCGCCTGTCCGCCCTGGTCGGCGGCGCCCCAAGGGGCGGCCAGCCCCTGGTGGACGCGCTGCTGGCCGAGCTGGCCCGCTTCACCGGCGAGGGCTGGGTGCAGGAGGACGACATCACCCTGGTGACCCTGGCCTGCGAGGCGCTACCGGCGCAGCAGCCGGAGGACGAGGGCGGCGGCGCGGCGTCCGGAGAGCCGGGGGGCTGGCGTACCCTGGCCGAGCTGGAGCTCCCGAGCGCGCCCGACAACGAGCGCCTGGCGATGGAGCAGGTGGCCGAAGCGGTGGGCGAGGTGGGCCTGCCCCCCCTGCGCCTGGAGCGGCTGAAGACGGCGGTGGCCGAGGCGACGATGAACGCGATGGAGCACGGCAACGGCTACAGGGCCGACCGGCCGACGCGCATCAGCGTGCGCCGCACGGCTGATACGCTCTCGGTGCGCATCTTCGACCACGGCGCGGGCCCGGCTGAGGAGCCCGCGGCCCCCGACCTCGAGGCCAAGCTGGAGGGGCTGCAGACGCCGCGGGGCTGGGGCCTGCACCTGATCCGCCACATGGTGGACGAGCTACATGTCGGGCACGAGGACGGGATGCACGTGATCGAGCTGGTGGTCAAGCTGTAGGGAAGGAAGACGCCATGCCCACCCCCCAACCCTTCGACGCGAGCGTGCGGCGGCAGCCCCGGGCGGCGATCGTCGAGCTGCGCGGCGAGATCAACGCCGCGGCCGAGGCCGGGCTGAACGCGGCCTACGCCCAGGCCGAGCGGGACGACCCCGAGCTGATCCTGCTGAACTTCGAGCGGGTGGACTACATCAACAGCACCGGGATCGCCCTGGTGGTGGGCCTGCTGGCCCGGGCGCGCAAGACGAAGCGCCGGCTGGTGGCCTGCGGGCTCAGCCCGCACTACCGCGAGATCTTCGAGATCACCCGCCTTGCGGACTATATGCCGGTCTTCGGCGACGAGGCGAGCGCGCTCAGCGAGCGGATCGCCGTCTAAGCGTGACACGGGCGCGCAGATCTAGCCCTATGGAGCAAGCCATGACCACGACCACCTCGATCACGGCCCGCCGGGCCACGGCCGGCGTCAGCGTGCTGGATATCCGCGGCGACATCACCGCCGGCTCGGAGGCGACCCTGATGGGCGCCTACGGCGAGGCGGCGGGCCAGGGAGCCAGGACGATCGTGCTGAACTTCGCCGGGCTCGAGTACATGAACTCGGGCGGGATCGGCCTGCTCGTCACCCTGCTGATCCGCGCGAAGCGGGCGGGCCAGCGCCTGCTGGCCTGCGGGCTCAGCGAGCACTACCGCCAGATCTTCGAGCTGACCCGGCTCAACGACGCGATCGGGATCTTCCCCGACGAGGGGGCCGCCCTGCGGGCGGCGTAGGGCGCCGCAGGGCGGCCGCGCCTGGGGGCATTGGGCGCACGAGGCGCTGAAGCCCACCGAGGTGCGGCTGTGGCTCGCGCGTCGCGGCTAGCAAAGTCTCCGGAGCAGCCATGGCATCACCCGGACGAGAGGCGGCGGTCGCGTCGGCGGAACGGGCGCGCTGGCTGCGCCTCGGCCGCTGGCTGGTGGCCGCCCTCGCGCTGACCATGCTGGCGCTTTCCCTCGTCGGGACCGCGCTGTTCCCCGGCTACGCCGCCGCCAACCCGGACGCGGACACGTTCACGCCGAACTTCGCCTGGACGCCGGCGCAGGTGCGGGCGGGCCTGGCCGAGTTGGGCTGGCCCGCGGCCACGGTCGCCTGGCTCGCGCTGGGGCGGGACCTGACGAGCCTCGCCGTCAGCGGGGCCCTGGTCTTGCTCCTGCTCCGGCGCCGGGCCGACAGCTGGTTCGGCCTGTTCGTCGCCCTGGTCTTCGTGCTCCTCATGGCCGCGCCGGGTCCATTCCTGGCCGTCGCCGAGCGCTGGCAGGCCGTCGAGCGCCTGGGGGGCATCCTGGACGCGGTCGGCTGGCAGCTCTTCTTCATGCTCTTCTTCCTCTTCCCGGACGGGCGCGCCGTGCCGCGCTGGACGCGCTGGCTGGTGGGTGTCTGGAGCGGCTTCGTGCTCTTTCAGGCCCTGGGGTACGACATCAGCGCGTCGCTGCCAGAGAGTCCGGTTGTCGCCCCGATCTATTTCGGGCTCGTCATCGCCGCGATCGGCAGCCAGGTCTACCGCTACCTGCGGCACTCCAACGCGGTGCAGCGCCAGCAGACCAAGTGGGTCGTCTTCACCCTGGCATCTGGGCTGGCCGTGATCCTCCTGGGAGACACGCTGGGGTTCACAGCGCCGCGCCCCGGGCGGCTCGGGCCGGACCTGGTGATAGCGCTGCTGCTCTGGATGCTCTTCGGCCTCACGTTCATCCTCGTCCCTGCCGCGATCGGGGTCGCCATCCTGCGCTACAGGCTGTGGGACATAGACGTCATCATCAGGCGGACGCTGGCCTACGCGGTGGTGACGGGCGTGCTCGGCGCGCTCTACCTCGGCGGCGTGGTGGCGCTCCAGGCCCTGTTCGTGCGGCTGACCGGGCAGGCGAGCACCCT
>DAOLDO010000422.1:0-5966 GCA_035327325.1 Chloroflexaceae bacterium
GGGCCAGGGCCACCCGGGCCAGGGCCGGGCCCTCGTCGCGGGCCAGGGCCGCCTCGGCGGCGCGCCTGGCGGCCTCGACGTCACCCCGGGCCAGGGCCGCCTCGGCCCGGCCCAGGTGCCAGTGCTTCCAGCCGAGGCCCCAGGCCAGGCCCGGGTAGGGCGCGTGCAGCAGCGTCAGGGCCAGGAGCGCCGCCGCCGCCGCCGCGGCCCACCTGGAGGCCCCGCGCATATGGCCCAGGCCCCCGACCATGGCCAGGCCGGCGTACGGCAGCAGCGCGGGGTAGAGCGGCAGTCTGTAGCGCAGCTCGACGTGGAAGATCAGGGTCGTCAGCAGCACGTACAGCGCCCACGGCGCCAGCAGCCACGCGGGGGAACGCAGCGCGTGGAGCATGGCTCGTGGCAGGTCGCTTGCGCTGCGCCATGCCTTTGCCAGCCCTGCGGACCTCACCCCCGCCGCTGCGCGCCCCCCCCTCTCCGCAGCGGAGAGGGGGCTGGGGGGTGAGGTCCGCAATGGCGGCCCCGCCCTGGGGCTCGCCAGGAGCGCCGCGGCCAGTCCGTAGCTCCCCGCGAGCAGCGTCAGCAGCCAGAGGGCGTCGCCCAGGAGCAGCCGGGCCCAGGTCTCGACGGGCGAGACCCAGATGGCGGGGCGGGCGAGCATGTCGTCGCTCTGCTCGAGGGCGAAGAAGCGCAGCAGCTCACCCCAGGCTTTGGCCGCGAAGCGCCCCGGGTCGGCCGCGATCGCCTCGAGGCCGCGGCGGGTAGCGAGCTGCTGGCGGCCCAGACGGTCCTCGCCCATGGCGTAGAGCTGCGCCTTCACCGCCTCGCGGCCCGCGGGGTCGTTGTCGAGCCAGAGGTTCTCGGCGCCGGTCGTGTCAATCAGGATCACCCCGCCGTAGGTCGCGTAGTTGCGCGCCGTCCACGGCAGCACCACGAGCAGCGTGGCGGCCACAAAGGCGACTGCCGGCGCGAAGGGCGACCTCGCGCTACGTCCGCTGCGCGCTGCGCTCTGCGCATTGCGCTTTGCGCGCACCAGGAGCCACGCCGCCCCCAGCGGCAGCAGAGGCAGGGCCACCGAGCGCACCAGGCACAGGGCGCCGATGCCCAGCCCGGCCAGGGCGGCCAGGCGCCACGAGGCCAGGCGCCCCGCCCGCAGCAGCAGCCACAGGGCGCCCGCCAGGCCGAAGAGGAACAGGGTCTCGGTGAGCAGCTCGGTCGCGTTGGCCGCGAGCGTGTAGCTCAGGGCGCACAGGGCCGCCGCCACAAGGGCCCCGCGCCGCCCGGCCCCGGAGTCGAGGCCGCCCCCCCTGGCGACCTCGCGCGCGAGCAGGTAGACCAGGGGCACCGTGGCCGCGCTGAGCGCGGCCTGCACCAGGCGCAGGTTCATCACCAGCGAGTCGACCACGTAGATGCTCGCTGCCAGGAAGACGGGGTAGAGCGGCGGCCGCATGAAGAGCAGCTCGGTGTACTCCCGGTCGCGCAGCAGGGCCACCGCCGCGTTGAAGTACTCCTGCTCGTCGCCGCCCAGGCCCTGAAACTCGCGCCAGCGCCACACCGCCAGGCGCAGCGCCAGACCCGCCAGGGCGATCGCGGCGAGGATCAGCAGGTCGCGCCTGCCGGCGCCCCGAGCGCTCACGGTCGCACCTCGGCGCTGTCGAGCTGGAAGGCCAGCTGGCGCAGCTGGCCGACCTGGGGCCCCTGCTGCGCGATCAGGTCGAGGGCGTCGGGCACGAAGGTGTCCGAGCGCAGGGTGACTACCAGGGTCGAGCCGGCCGGCCGCGCGGGCAGGGCCAGGCAGTGCTCGGCCAGGGCGGGGCCGGGGGCGAAGCTGCCCAGAGGCTCCTCGCCGAGCCACGCCTCCACCGGAGGTGGCGCCAGGTCGCCCGGCCAGCCGAGGCTGCTGGCGTGCAGGCAGAGCTGCTGCGGGGCGCCGCTGGCCGCCCGGGGGAAGCGCAGCCGCGCCTCGCCCGTCGCCCAGCGCACCGTCGCGCCCGCGCCGCCGTCGGGGCGCGCCATCGCCGGGTCGTAGCGCCCCAGGTAGAAGCCGTCGAGGTAGCCGAGGTCGTTGTCGTCGGCCACCTCCAGCCGGTCGCCGGGCAGCGGCGGGGGGGCGAGCCAGTCCCAGGCCCAGCGCACGGGGTTCTGGCTGTCCACCAGGGTCGGCCCCAGCTCGCGCCTGGCCGCGTCCAGGTCGCCCAGCTGGCGGAACAGCTCGCCGGCCACCACGGCCGTCTGCCAGTCCTCCAGCGGGCGCTCAGGCTGGGTCGCCAGCCGGTCGAGGCCCTCGCCCGGGCGGCCCTCCAGCCCGTCGAGCAGCGGGCGGCCCACCGCCGCGGTGTACGGCGGCAGCCCCGGCTCCAGCAGGGCGGCGCGGGCCCCCACCCGGTCGGCCGCACCGAGGGCCGCCCCCAGCTCCTGCTCGAGCAGGTAGCCCTCGCGCGCCGCCAGGGCCCGCAGCGAGCTGGCCACGCTCGACGGGTAGGGGCCGAGGTACGAGGCCCAGCGCGATGGCTGCCCCGGCGCCCGCGGCTCCAGGTAGGCGTAGGGCGAGGCGGCGGCCAGCAGCAGCAGGCCCGCAAGGGCCGCGCAGGCCGCGCCGTAGCGCGTGCGCAGGGCGGGCAACAGCCGCGGCAGCCCCGCCAGGGCCGCGCCCCCCAGCGCGAAGGCGAAGGGCATCAGCGGCACGCGGAAGCGGTTGATCGCGAAGAGCAGCGGCGCCGCCGCCAGGTTGAAGAGCAGCCACAGGCCCACCAGGGCCAGGAGCGCCGCTGCCGCAGGGGCCGCCCGCGTCTCCCGGCGCAGCAGGGCCCAGCCGAGCACCGCCAGAGGCAGCGCCGCGACGTACAGGGTATCGTCGAGCAGCAGCAGGGCGGCCACGTACCACGGCGGCAGGCGCCCGAGGGCGAAGCCCTTGCTCAGCCGCTCGTCGCCCGTGTAGTTGATCTTGAACAGGTCCGCCAGCTCGACCAGGCTCTTCGTGACGAAGGCCATGGGCCTGGCCCGCAGCAGGCACAGGGCCTCGGCGGTGAGCAGGCTCTGGCGCTCGGCCTGGCTCAGCGCGGGCGCCCGCTCGAGGGCGGCCAGCAGACGCTCGTCGCCGGCGGTGTACAGGCAGGCCGCCGTCCTCGCCACCGCGCCGTCGGGGCCGCGGCGCTCGGCCAGCAGGGCTCGCCGCGCCTCGGGGCTCAGGGCCGGGTCGAGCAGGGCCAGGACGAAGCTGCGGGTCGGCTCGTCGCTGCGCCCGCCGTCGTAGGCCGTGCGCGCCCCCAGGGCCAGGTTGAACGCGCCCGTCGTGTCCACCGCGATCGGGCCGCCGTAGGCCCGGCTCGCGTAGAGCGACCACGGCGCCACCGTGAGGCCGGCGGCCAGGGCCAGGGCCAGCGGCGGCCCCGGGCGCCTGCCCGCGGCCCACCACGCCCAGACCGCGACCAGCGGCAGGAACCCCAGCGTCAGCCCGCGCGTCAGCGTCGCCAGGCCGAGCAGCACCCCCGCCGCCGCGAGCAGCCAGCTGCCAGAGAGCACCCTCGGCGTGCGGCCCCCCCAAGCCGCGGCGGACAGGGGACTGGGGGGTGAGGTCCCCCGCTCCGCCCACGCCCCGAGCAGCAGGGCCGCCCCGAGCAGCAGCGTGACGAACAGCGTCTCGCTGAGCAGCAGCTGGGCGTAGCTCGCCAGGGGCAGGTAGAGGGCCGCGAGCAGCCCCGCCAGCCCCGCCGCCCGCCGCGAGCCGCCGGTCAGGCGCAGTGTCAGGGCGTAGGTCAGGGCCACGTTGAGCAGGCTCAGGGCGGTCTGGGTGAGGAAGATCGGCCCAAGCTCCCGCCCGAAGAGGGCGATGTGCCCGGCCACGAACAGCGGGTAGAGGGGCGCTCGTGTCCACAGGTACTGGGTGTGCCAGGCGAAGCCGCGACCATTGGCCAGCCAGTCGGCCGCGGCCAGGTACTCGGCCTCGTCGGAGATCAGGCCGAGGCGCGGCAGGCGGTCCCACAGGGCCACCCGCAGGGCCAGCCCGACCGCGAGGGCGAGCCACAGGGGCCAGTGGGCGGCGAGCCGGCCGAGGGTACGGCTCATGGCTGGGCGGCGCCCGCGGCCAGGGCCGCGTCGGCGGGCACGATCTCGACCGCGCCGAGGACGAGGCGGTCATCGCCCATGCGCTCGCCGCCGCTCACCCGCAGGCGGCCCGCCTCGCTCGGGTCGGCCGGGTCGTAGAGGCCGAGCAGCAGCGTGTAGCGCCCAGGCGGCATGTCAGCAGGCAGGGCGATCGCCCGGTCATCGCGGGCCGGCTTGCCCGGCAGCCAGCTGCTCGTCGGCAGGTAGCCCTCGAGGGGCGGCCCGTCCTCGCCGGCGGCCGGCGGTACGTCGCAGCGCCGGCACAGGTGCAGGAACAGGCTGTAGTCGGCCTCGGGGGTCGCGCCGACGTCCCAGAACAGGCTGATCGGCAGCGTCCCGCCGGCCCGGTAGACGCCCGGCCCCGCGGGCGTCGTGGCCTTCATGGTGTAGCCGAGCAGGCGCATATGCTCGCCGAAGGTCGCCCCCACGGGCGTGGCCGGCGCGGGCGCGGGCGCGCCGGTGTAATAGGGCTCCGGCGCCTCCTGGCAGAGCAGGTGGGCGCCGTTGTAGCGCCAGATCCCGCAGGGCCAGGCCCGCTGCTCGCGGCTGTAGGCCCAGAAGTTGCCGACCAGCCCGTACTCGTCGCCCGGCCGCGGGCGGTCTACCGTTCGGGCGTGGTCCGGCGCGATCAGCAGGAAGCTGCGCGTGTAGCCGGCGAGCCGCGCGCGCCGCTCGATGTCCCACTCGCGCTGCCCGTAGTCCGTCTCGCCCTGCCAGAAGTCGCCGAACAGCAGCGGCTCGGGCGCCGGATCGGCCGTCAGCCGACCCATGTAGTAGGCGTAGAGCGGGCGCAGGTACGACGGGTGCAACACCACGGCGTCGTCGGGGTGGACGCGCGCCGCCAGCTCGGCCACGGCCTCGCGGTACTGCTCCTTCACGGGGTCGCCCGAGAACAGCCCGAAGACCGGCTGGAACAGGGCCAGCCCCCCGGTCAGCAGCGCGGCGCCAAAGAGCGCCCCGTAGGCCCAGGTTCGCGCGGTCTGTGTCCACCTCACCCCTGCCTCGCTGCGCTCGGCCCCCCCTCTCCGTTGCGGAGAGGGGGCTGGGGGGTGAGGTCCGGGGCGCTCCGATGGCGCTCTCCGCCCAACCTCCGCCAGCGGGTAGGCCAGCAGCAGCGCCCAGGCCGGGTAGGCCACGGTCAGGTAGCGCGCCTCGTACAGCCGCGTGAAGAGCAGCTGCGCCAGGAACAGCCCGGTCGGCACGAGCAGCAGCAGCAGTAGCAGCAGGGCCCGCGGCCGCGCCCGCCGGTCGCGCAGGTCGGCCAGGGCCCGGGCGAGGCCCCAGGCCGCCAGCAGGGCCCAGGGCAGCAGCCACCACCACGGCGCGTCGCCCGGCCAGCGGTCAACGCTGAAGCGCACGAAGGTCAGCCCCAGGGCCAGGCCCGGCCCCGCGGGGATGGCCGCGCCCGCCTCCGAGCGCCCGGCCGCCACCTCGCCGCCCAGCCCGCCCACCATCGCCGCCAGCAGCAGCGCCGAGGCCGAGGCCCCAAGCCCGTACCCCCCGGCCCGCCACGCCCGCCCGGGCCGAACCGGCAGCAGCGCCGCCGCGGCCCACAGCCCGGCCACCAGCAGCAGCGCCGCGAGCCGGTGCACGAACACGCCCCCCAGGCCGACGGCCAGGGCCAGCCCCCAGTCGGCTGGCCGCCCCGTCCGCAGGGCCCGCGCCAGGGCCCAGGCCCACAGGGCCGCCACCAGCAGCAGCAGGCTGTAGACCTTCGCCTCCTGGCTGTACCAAATCGCGTACGGCGCCAGCGCCACCAGCGCGGCCGCCGCCAGCCCGTAGGCCGAGACCGCGAGGCCAGGAGCGCCGCTCCCCGCCCCCGCCACAGCTCCTGCGTCGGGGGAGAGGGGGCCGGGGGGTGAGGT
>DAOLDO010000423.1:0-5963 GCA_035327325.1 Chloroflexaceae bacterium
AGCTGCTGGTCGCCCGCCCGCAGCCGCTCGCACCCCAGCCGCCCCCGCGCCGCCTCGAAGACGCAGAGCCGGTCGCCCTGGCGCGCCCCGCGCACCTCGGCCCGGTCCAGCACCACGCCGCCCAGGTCGAGCAGCCGGCCCCGCCCCGCCTGGAAGAGCAGGGCCAGGGCGCCCGCGTCGGGCTGCAGCGCGCCGCCGCCCTCGTCCACCAGGTAGACCGTCGCAGCGCCCAGGTCGGGCGGGGGCGCGGCCGGCTCCACGAAGCGCAGCTGCGTCACGGCGAGGGGCAGGGCGGCGGGGCCGGGGTTGGCGTTGAACGCCCCCGGCGGGCGCAGCGCGAAGCCCAGGGCGGGCCGCTCGTAGAAGGCCGCGAAGGTCTCCCAGTCGGCGCGCCCGGTCAGCCGGTTCGAGAGGGTCAGCGCGCAGCCGGGCAGCCAGCCCGCCCGCGGCCGCAGCTCGCTCACGTCGTCCACGTAGGGGTCGGCCATCGCCCCCGCGCAGGTGCTCACCTGGACCAGGCGCCCCGCGGCGTCGAGGCCGAGGTAGTTGTCGTCGAGGAAGAGGGCGAAGTGGCCCAGCTCGTGGGCGAGCGTGCGCGGCCAGTCGTCGCCGATGGCACCGGGCTCGCCGTAGCGGTTCCAGACGGCGCCCATGCGCACCTGGCCCGGCTCGTAGGTGATCGTGCGCTCGGCGCCGTCCAGCACCAGAGTCTCGCTGATCGGCGCGCCGACGATGCCGCCCTGGTTCGCGTTCGGGCGCAGCCGGTTCGTCCCGTAGACTCGGATGTGGGCCTCGTTCCAGCGCTCGCGGTCGTGGTACACCACAACCTCGCCCAGGGCGGCCTGGCCGTCGGTCCAGTCGTAGAGCGCCGCCGAGGCCCGCCGCAGGTCCGCCTCGAGCCGCGCCAGCTGCTGCGCGTCGCCCCGCGCGTCCCACTCCAGCGAGACCTCGAGCGTGAACAGGACCAGGGGGTGGGCCGCGGCGAGGCGCAGCGTCTGCACCCCGGGCGTGAGCACCTCGGTCGCCGCCAGGCCCTCCGCCGTGGGGGCGGCGCTGGTGAGGTAGAGCCCGTACGAGTCGGCTGCGGCCACGGGGGCAAGCGCGACGAGCCGGTCGCCCGGGGCGAGCGCGCCGCGTCCCTGCAGGAAGCCCTCGCCGTCGCTGCTGAAGGCCGCGCCGCCGGCCGGGCCGAGCGGCAGCGCCCCCGTGCCCGCGCCCGCGGGCAGCCGGTAAACCACGGCGCCCTGCCGCGGCGCGCCGTCCTCGCCGAGCACGCGCACCTGCGTGCCGCGGACCCGGAAGGGCGCCGTCTGCGTCGCGCTGTACGGCCGCTGCCACGACGGGGCCGCGGCGTCAAAGCCGCCGCCCGCCTGGTAGGCCTCGATGCGGAAGGCCACCCGGTCGGCCTGGCCGAACACGCCGCTCGCGAACAGGTCCCACGGGAAGACGTGCTCGCTCCCGCCGGGCGCCGCCGCGAGCCCGGTCGTGGCCGCGCCGGGGGCGGCGGCGGCCGGGCGCCAGCTGCCGCCCCCGTCGAGCGAGAAGAAGGCCCGCACCTCGCGCACCGGGTCGCCCTCGGGGTCGGCCAGGGTGTAGGTGAGCGAGACCACCTGGCTCGCCTCGCCGAGGGTGGCCGGCGGCGGCGCCGGCTGCGCGATCCGCACCGCCGGCGGGTTGTTGGGCAGGCCCGCCGGCCGGGCGAGGCGGTTCCGGTAGAGGAAGATCTGCACCGGGTCGTTGAATGACGCCGCCAGCACGTCCGGCGCCCCGTCGCCGTCGAAGTCGCCGAGGGCCACGGCGTCGAGCCCGCCCAGGGGCTGGCCGCCCAGATCCGCCGGGTCGGCCGGCTCGAGGCTCAGGCGGGCCGCCACCTCGCCCGCGCCGCCGTTGCGGTAGACCGCGTCCGCCACGATGTCGAGGTCGCCGTCGCCGTCCAGGTCGCCGAGCAGCGGCCGCGCGTACGAGCCCTTGGTGAAGATCGCTGGCGGCCCGAAGCCGCCCGCCCCGTCGTTGCGGGCGATCCAGCTCTGGTTGAAGTCGGCGCTGACCACGTCCAGGTCGCCGTCGCCGTCCAGGTCGCCCAGGGCCAGCTCGGGCCCCTGCGCGCCGAGCGGCCCGATCGCCCCCGCGGCCGCCATGCCGCCCGCCCCGTCGTTCAGGTAGACCGTGGCCTCGCGCGCGTCCTGGACCACCAGGTCGCTGTCGCCGTCGCCGTCCAGGTCGCCCAGGGCCAGGCTGGAGGTGTCGCGCCCGTCCTCGTCGAGGGGCCTGCCCCCGTCGAAGCCGCCCCGCCCGTCGCCGAAGAAGATGCGGTCGAAGCCCGTCTCCCGCGGGTCGGTGCTGTCTCCCGCCAGCGGCAGGTAGGCGACCACGGCGTCGAGGGCGCCGTCGTTGTTCAGGTCGCCCAGGGCCAGGCGCCGCGCGTCGAGGGCCTCGGGGCCGAAGCGCTGCGGCGGGCCAGGGAAGCCGCCCGCCCCGTCGTTGCGCAGGACGAGCAGCCCCGCGCCCCTGGTCGCGGCGACAAGGTCCAGATCGCCGTCGCCGTCAACATCGCCCAGGGCGAAGTCGCCGACCCCGGCGCCGCCTGTGGACAGCTCGGCCCTGCGGTCTGGGGGGAAGCCCCCGGCGCCGTCGCCCCTGTAGACGAGCAGCCGGGGGCCCGGCTGCGGGTCCGGGGGCGCCACGGCCAGCTCGCTCACCACGAAGTCGAGGGCGCCGTCGCCGTCCAGGTCGCCGGCGCGCACGCGCCCGAAGGCGAAGAAGCCGAGCGGGGTGTCGAGCACGGGCTCGGGGCGCAGCCTGCCGAAGCCGCTGCTGAGGTGCACCGCGCTCTGGAAGTAGTCGCCGACCACGATGTCGAGGGCCCCGTCGCCGTTCAGCTCGCCGAGGGCCACCGCGAAGGTGCTGGTCGTGCGCAGGGGCTGCTCGCTGTAGCCGAGCGCCCCGCCGGAGCGCTGCCCGAGGTAGACTGCGCCGGGGTTGGCGAAGTTGCCGGCCACGATGTCGAGCAGCCCGTCGCCGTCGAGGTCGCCCAGGGCCAGGGCCGCCGCGTCGCGCCTCGGCCCGCCGAAGGGCAGCGAGGGGTCCTCCGGGAAGCCGCCAGCCCCGTCGTTGAGGAAGATCGCCCCCGTCGGCCGGGCGGCGTCGGCGCCCGGCTGGAGGTCGGCCACGATGTCGAGGTCCCCGTCGCCGTCCACGTCGCCGAGGGCCGCCCGGGCGAGGCCGCCGGCTGGCGCCCCGACGGGCAGGGCCCCCGCCTCGTCGAAGCCGCCCGCCCCGTCGCCGAGATAGACGCGGCTCTGCCCGAAGCGGTTCACCTCGAGGATGTCCAGCGCACCGTCGCCGTCCAGGTCGCCCACCTCGACGTCTGCGGTCGGCGTGTCCGGGCCGCCGAGCAGGAGCGACGTGTCGAAGCCGCCCGCCCCGTCGTTGAGGTAGACGCGGTTCTGCCCGCCCAAGCGCGCCTCCACGATGTCCAGGTCGCCGTCGCCGTCCAGGTCGCCCAGGGCCAGGGCGCTGACCTCGGCCGCGTCCTGGCTGAAGCCGCGGGCGTCCTCGGGGGGGAACTGGCCCACGCCGCCGTTGAAGTAGATTAGGTTGCGCTCGGCGACCGTCGGGCTGAACGCGCCCGTCCCCGCCGTCACGATGTCGAGGTCGCCGTCGCCGTCCATGTCGCCGAGGGCCACGTGGCTCGCCTCGCCCGACCCGATCGTGCCGGGGGGCGGCAGCAACTCACGCGACGGGCCCGCCGTCAACACGCCGGCGCCGTCGTTCAGGTAGACGAGGCCGAAGGCGAACGTGGCCGACCCGCCGCCCACGGCGTCGAGGTCGCCGTCCCCGTCCAGGTCGCCGACGGCGAGCGAGACGATGCCCTCGTGGCCGAAGAAGCGCCGCGCGTCGAAGCCGGGGGCCTCGGCGCGGGCCGCAGGCGGGCGGGGGGCGAGCGGGCAGGCCGCCAGGGCGACCAGGGTGACCAGGGCGAGGCGAGCGACCGTGGTGCAGGGGCGCGCGCCCCGCTGCCGAGCGACCAAGGCGGGCCTCCGTGTGCTTCAGGCTGGGGGCGACCTGACACCGCTGGGGCTTAGGGTCTTCGCGCTGGGACCGGCCCTCGCCGAACTGCCGGCCGCCCCTATCCAGCGGGATGGGCGAGGCGATCCATCAGGGCGGGCACGTCGGGGTAGACCTCGAAGAGGCCGAGGTGGGCGGGGTGGACGAAGCCGGCCGCCACGGCGTGGTCGAAGAAGGCGAGCAGCGGGGCGAAGAAGCCGGCGACGTTGAGGAAGAAGATCGGCTTCTCGTGGTAGCGCAGCTGGCGCAGCGTGAGGGTCTCGACCACCTCCTCGAGGGTGCCGAAGCCGCCGGGCAGGGCCACAAAGGCGTCGCTGCGCTCGAACATGATGCCCTTGCGCTCGCGCAGGGTCTCGGTGACGATCAGCTCGGTCACATCGCCGAAGCCCTGCTCGCGCTCCATCAGGCCGCGGGGGATGACCCCGACCACCTGGCCGCCGCCGGCGAGGGCGGCGCGGGCGGCCACGCCCATCAGGCCAACGTTTCCGCCGCCGTAGACGAGGCGCCAGCCCCGCTCCGCCACCGCCGTGCCGAACTCGGCCGCGGCCTCGCTATACTCAGGGCTCGCGCCGGGGCGCGCCCCACAGTAAAGACAGATGGTTCTATGCATGTCCGCTATTGTACACCCCCGCCGGCGCGAGCGAATGTGCTATAATCCGGCCTCAGCAACCACGCGGGCGGCCGCCCCACGGCGCCGGCCCAACCTGTCCTGGAGTGAGCGGTGCCAGCTCGTCCCTTCCTCAAGTGGGCCGGCGGCAAGGGCCAGCTGCTGCCCGAGCTGACGAGCCGCCTGCCCGCGCGCTTTCGCCGCTACCACGAGCCCTTCGTGGGCGGCGGGGCCCTGTTCTTCCACCTCTGGAACACGGGGCTCCTCCGGGGCGGCGCCGTGCTCAGCGACGAGAACCGCGAGCTGATCGAGTGCTACACGGCCGTGCGCGACCAGGTGGAGGAGCTGATCGCCCTGCTGGTGGCCCTGCGCCCCCGCTTCGGCGACAAGGAGTTCTTCTACGAGATCCGCTCGTGGGACCGCCGGCCCGACTTCCGCGAGCGCCCCGTGGTCGAGCGGGCCGCGCGCACGATCTTCCTCAACCGCACCTGCTACAACGGGCTCTACAGGCTCAACAACAAGGGCCAGTTCAACGCGCCCTTCGGCCACTACAAGAACCCCCTGATCGTTGACCCCGAGAACATGCGCGAGGCCAGCCGCGCCCTCCAGAACGTCGAGCTGCTCGTCGGCGACTTCGGCCAGGTCGCCGCGCGCGCCCGCCCCGGCGACTTCGTCTACTTCGACCCGCCCTACGTGCCGGTCAGCGCGACGGCCTCGTTCACCGCCTATACCAGCAACGGCTTCGCCGAGGCCGAGCAGCGCCGCCTGGCCCAGCTCTTCCACACCCTGGCCGGGCGCGGCTGCTACGCGATGCTCAGCAACTCGTACACCGAGCTGGCCCGGGCCCTCTACGCCGGCCAGCCCGTCCACGAGAGCGTCATGGCCAGCCGCAAGATCAACTGCGACGGCCGCAAGCGCGGCGAGATCGCCGAGCTGATCGTCTGCAGCTACACGCCCCGCCGCAACGGGGTGCATTTGTAGCCCCGCCTATGCTGTGTTCGCCCGCGCGCCCGTTCATCCCTACAGACCGCCGCTCGCCACTCTCTGAAGGATGGCGTGGATGACCACTCCCCCCAGCGCCCCGACCCCGGCCGACCTCGACGCCCTCGCCCCCCAGGCCCTGCCCTCGTACCGCCGGCTCCGCTACGACGGCGACGGCATGGGCGTCGCCCTGGCCCGCTTCGCGCCGGCCGACCGCGAACTGCTGGCCAGGCTCTACGCGGCCCTGGGCGAGCTGCTCGCCCTGCTGCGCGACGGCGAGGCCCGCCCCGCCGAGACGATCGCCGCC
>DAOLDO010000424.1:0-5963 GCA_035327325.1 Chloroflexaceae bacterium
CGGTTCCTGGGTCATGGTAGGCCCCCTCGCTCACTACGCGGGCAGGACAAAAGAGGGAGGGCCGGCCCTCCCTTGACGGTGCGGACACAGCGCGCTACGTCTATACGTCCCTCGGCATGAGCGTGCCACGCCCCGCTTGGCGGCGGTGGCCGCGGTCACCCGGCGGCCCGGCTATGCCGGCTCGCCCCTCGGACGCCGCGGGCGACATAACCGGGTTATGTCGCTTCTACCCCTTGACGGCGCCGCTGGAGAGGCCGGAGACCAGGTTGCGCTGCAGGTAGAGGAAGAGCAGGGTCACAGGCACCGAGACGATCAGGGCCGAGGCGGCGAACCAGCCCCACGGCGTCTGGTAGCCGTCCTGCAGGGTGAAGATGCCCACGGGCGCCGTGTAGAGCTGCTCGTCGTAGAGCACCGTCTGGGCGACGATGAAGTCGCCGAAGCCGGCCAGGAAGCCGAACAGGGCGGTCACGGCGATGGCGGGGCGGGCCAGGGGCAGCATAATCATAAAGAACGCCTGGGTCGGCGTCGCTCCGTCAATCATCGCCGCCTCCTCCAGGTCTGAGGGGATCGTGTCGAAGTAGCCCTTCAGGTTGAAGATATTGAAGACCGTGGCGCCCGACGAGTAGATCAGGATCAGGCCCCAATGGTTGTTCAGCAGCCCCAGCCGCAGCAGGATCAGATAGAAGGCAAAGAGTGAGAGCAGCCCGGGGAAGGCCTGCAGCGCCAGCATGCCGTTGAGCATCCCCTCGCGGCCGCGGAAGCGGAACTTCGAGAAGGCGTAGCCGGCTGACACCGTGATGATCAGGGTCAGCACCGTGGTCATCGTCGCCACGAACAGACTGTTGCCGATCCAGCGCAGCAGCGGCAGCTCGGTCAGCACATAGCGGAAGTTTTCAAGGGTCGCGTCGGTGGGCAGCAGCTGGAGCTGGGTGCTGAAGAGCGACTGGCCGGGGCGCAGCGAAGCCTGGGCGACGAAGTAGATCGGGAACATCGAGAAGATGACCGTCAGGACCAGGAGCGTGTAGAGGATGGCCAGCGTGACGGGGCTGGTGCGGCGCTTTGTGGAGATCACTCGTAGGCTCCTTTCGTCACGTTGGTCACCCGGTTGTAGACCAGGGTCAGCACCAGCAGGATGAGGAAGACCACGATCGCGAAGGCCGAGACGAGGGCGAAGCGCTGGCCCTGGCCGGCGAAGCCCTGGTTGTAGGCCCAGACCAGCAGCAGCTCGGTGGCGCCGGGTTGGCCGGGGCGCGTGCGCGGGCCGCCCTGGGTCATCAGCCAGACCGTGTTGAACATCTGGAAGGTCGTGATCAGCGAGAGGATGACCGCCGGCAGGGCCACTGGCCGCAGCAGGGGCAGCGTGATCGCGAACAGCGACTGCCAGAAGCTCGCGCCGTCGAGCTCGGAGGCCTCGTAGATGTCGTTGGGGATGGACTGGAGGCCGCCGAGCAGGATGAGCATGAAGAAGGGGTAGCTCATCCAGATGTTGACGATCGTGATCGCCACGAAAGCCCAGATCGGGTCGGCCAGCCAGGGCGGCGCGGGCAGGTTGCTGATGCGCAGGATCTGGTTGATCGGGCCGAACTGGTCGTTGAAGAGGAAGCGCCAGATCATCGCCGTGATCCAGGTCGGCACGGCCCACGGTAGGATCAGCATGGTGCGCCAGAAGAACTTGGCCTTGATCGCGGGGTGGTTGACGATCAGCGCGAGGCCCAGGCCGACCACGAAGAAGAAAAAGACACAGACAACGGCATAGAGCAGCGTCTTGCCGAAGACAATATAGAACTCGCTGTTGGTGAGCAGCCGGACATAGTTATCGAAGCCCACCACCTCGTAGTTGCCCTCGGCGAAGCGCCGGGGGCCGTTGCGGTTGGTCAACGACATGTAGAAGTTATACAGGATGGGGTAGACGTTGACGATGAGGATGGCGATCAGAGCCGGGCCGATGTAGGCTGCTACCGTCAGACCGCGAGCGCCGGTCTTCTTTTTGGTGCCGCCGGCCTGCTGTCTCGTCGTTGCCGCTGCCTGCTGTGCCATTGGAACACTCCTGTGGAGCTGCGCCGCTCGGATGGGGGGGGACCCGTGGGGCGCGCCCACGGGTCCGTCAGCGACAGGGTTCTGGCGTCTAGCGGAGGTCGATCACCTTCTCCTCGAAGAGGGCGGCGCCGTCCTCGACCGCGGTCTGCGGGTCGGCCGAGCCGGTCCAGATCGCCTCGACGGTCTGGGCGATCGGGTCCCACATGGCGTCAATGAACTCGGTGTTGGGCAGCGGGCGTCCGTTCTCGGCCTGGGCGATGAAGCCGGCGATGATCGGGTCGTCGGCGACCTGCTCCTGGGCCTCGGTGTTGGCGGGCACCTGCTTGTTGATCTCGGCCAGGGTGGCCTGGACCTCGGGGCTGCCGTAGTACTGCATCAGCGCGGCGGCGGCCTCGGGCTGCTTGGCGTTGTTGGCCAGCATCAGCAGCTTGACGCCCACGAACGGCGTGCCGGGCTGGCCCGAGCTGCTGACCACGGGGATGGTGGCCAGGCCGACGTCAATGCCCGCCTCGATGTAGCTGGCGATCGACCAGGGGCCGTTGAGGATCATCGCCGCCTTGCCCTCCTTGAAGAGGGTGTCGGCGATGCCGTAGTCAATGCCGGAGGGCATGATCGTGGAGAACTGCTGGATCAGCTCGCCGGCGGCCACGCCCTCGGGGCTGTTGATCGTGGTGGTGCCCTCGGGGGTGACCAGCTCGACGCCGGCGCCCTGCCACCAGGGGGCCGAGAAGTAGGCGTCGTTGCGGCCGTTGTAGACGAAGAGGTACTTGTCCTCGGCGTTGTACTCCTGCGAGCGGGCGATCAGCGCGTCGGTGTCGGCGGGGATGTCGGCCTCGTCGATCAGGGCGCGGTTATAGATGAAGGTCAGAGCCTCCATCGACTCGGGGACGCCGTAGACCTGGCCGTCGTAGATCATGGCGTCGGCGGCGACGTCGGTGAAGTTCTCGCGCAGGTAGGCCTCGTCAATGCCGTACTGGTCCACGGGCTGGATGATCTCGGCCAGGGCGTTCTTGCCGATCTGGTCGTTGACCCAGGCGATAATGTCGGGGCCCTGGCCGGAGGGGACGGCGGTGAGCACCTTGTTGTTCAGATCGGCCACGCGCAGCAGCTCGATCTGGACGCCGTTCTCCTGGGCGTAGGTGGCGAAGGCCGCCTCGATCGCCTCGAAGTACTCGCCCTGCCAGCCGTGCCAGACGACGATCCGCGTGTCGCCGCTGCCCAGCACCTCGGGCGGCTCCTCCGTGGGGGCGGCCGGGTCGGCGGCAGGCTCCGCGGGGGCCTCGGTGGCCTCGGCGGCGGGGGCCTCGGTGGCGTCCGCGGCGGGGGCCGCGGTGGCCTCGGCCGGGGCCGCCGGGGCGGTCGTGGGCTGCGCGGCGCCGCCGCCGGCGCCACAGGCGGCCAGGATCATCGCGAAGAGGGCGATGAGGGAGAACAGCGAGAGAGTCCGCTTCATGCTCGTATGCTCCTTAGCAGTACGTGTGGCCATCGCTGGCCGGGGTTGGGATTGCTCCCGGGATCCTGTAGTTGAGTCCGACGCGAACAGTCCGGTGCTGTGATCTGTCAACCACCCCCTTTCCAGCGGGAGGGGTAGACCGACGGCATGGGCCGTCAGCGGTCCGCGGTTGTGTCCTGGTGCAGGTCGGCCTGGAGGCCGTCGCGAAGCTTCCCCAGCAGGGTCTGGAGGCAGCGCTGCTCCTCGGCGTCGAGCACGGCCAGGCGCTGCTCCATCGAGTGCTCGTGGGCGGCGTGGGCCCGCTCGCGCAGGCTCTGGCCCGTCTCGGTGAGCAGCACCCGCTGCACCCGCCGGTCGCTCGAGTCGGCGAGCCGGCGCACCAGCTCCATCTGCTCGAGCCGGTCAATGATGCGCGTGACCGTGCTCTTGTCGAACAGGAGCCGGTCGCTCATGTCGGTCAGGCGCCAGCCGCGCTCGCCGTCAAGCAGCATCAGGACGTTGTACTGCGAGGTGCTGAGGTTGAAGGTGCGCAGGACGCGCCGATCGCCATCGTCCAGGAGGACATAGATGTCGTAGATCATACGGTACTGCTGCGCAGCAGAGCTGTCCATGGGGTTGCGTCCATCAACTACGTCGTTGTATGCGCAACTATTGGGTATGCAACAATTGTGTGTGAGAGTATACTACGAGATGAGAAGTTCGTCAAGAGGGAGGGGGAGACGACGATCATTATAGCGTCCTGTCAGGAAAAGTTGCAAATCACAGGCCAGGAGATCGCTGTCACGGTCAGGCTGCTGCTGACAGAGGCGCCGGCCGGGCGCCGCGTGGTATAATACGGGCCCAGCAGCCGCCACAATGAAGCGCGCCAATGCCCTCCGTCACCGTCCGCGACGTCCTACGCCTCGCCCTTCCGGCGGGCACCACCATCGCCGCCGGCAGCAGCGGCCAGGGTCGCCAGGTGACATGGGTCGCGACCCTGCGCGCCACCCTGCCCGCCTTCGCCGAGCTGCGCGGCGGCGAGCTCGCCCTGCTCTCCGTCGAGGCGGCCCGCGCCCTCGACCCGCGGCTCGCCCTGGCCGTCCTGGTCCGCCGCCTCGCCCAGGCCCCCGTGCCCGTCGCCGGCGTTGTGGCCCTCGGCCCCGTCGGCGCCGACGACGTCACCGCCGCCGAGGAGGCCCGCCTCCCCCTGCTCCAGCTCCCCGACGGCGCCGACCTGCGCGAGGTCGAGCGCGAGATTACCCGCCTCGTCACCGACTACGAGGCCCAGTTCGAGCGGCGCGGCGCCCAGCTCTACGACCTGCTCACCCAGCGCTCCCTCGCCGGCCAGGGCGTGCCCGGCCTGCTCGAGGCCCTCGCCGAGCGCACCGGCCAGAGCGTGGCCTGCTACGCCCCCAACGGCGAGCTGCGCGCCCAGCGCGGCAAGGGCTCGGCCCGCATCGCGCTGCAGGCCCTGCGCCCCGCCGCCCGCGGCGACGTCTCCATCCTCAGCCAGCAGATCTGGGTCGAGCCCATCGGCCCCAGCGACTACCCCACCGGCTACCTCGCCGTGGCCGGCGCCGCCCTCGACGCCTGGGACCGCGAGGCCGCCCTGCGCGGCGCCGCCGCCCTGGCCCTCGAGCTCGCCAAGGAGCAGGCCGTCCACGCCGCCGAGGAGCGCCTGCGCGGCGATTTCGTCTCCAATGTGCTCAGCGGCCCCCCCGGCGACATGGCCGCCGCCGTCCAGCGCGGCCAGGAGCTCGGCTACAACCTCGCCCTCCCCCACATGGCCGTCCTCGCCAACCTCGAGGACGCCGCCCCCGCCACCCTCGCCCGTCTCAGCGGCGCCGTCCAGAGCGAGCTCAGCCGCCGCGGCATCGCCGCGCCCCTCTCGCGCCGCGAGAGCAGTGTCCTCGCCATGGTCCCCGTCGCCCCCAGCGCCCGCCCGCGCGACCTCGTCGAGCAGCTGCGCGAGCGCCTGCTGCCCGACTACCCCGGCCTGCTGATCGCCATGGGCACCCCGGCGCCCGCCCTCGGCGAGTGGCGCCGCACCCTCGAAGAGGCCGAACAGGCCCTCGTCCTCGGCCGCCAGCTCTTCGGCACCGGCCGCGTCCTCGCCTTCTCCGACCTCGGCGTCTACAGGCTGCTCGTGCGCCTCCGCGAGACGCCCGAGCTCTGGGCCTTCTACCGCGAGACGCTGGCCAAGCTCGCCGACTACGACACTCGCCAGCGGGCCGACCTGATCAAGACCCTCGACGCCTACTTCAACCACCTCGGCAACCTGCGCGCCACCTCCGAGGCCCTCCACGTCCATCGCAACACGCTGCTCTACCGCCTCGAGCGCATCAAGGAGATCAGCGGCATGGACCTCGACAACGCCGAGGAGCACTTCGCCCTCTGGCTGGCCCTGCGCGCCCACCGCGTGCTCGCCACCCTCGACGAGGCGTAGCGCGCCCGGCGCGCCGAGCGGGCAGAGACGCCCCGCCGCGGCGTCTCT
>DAOLDO010000425.1:0-5950 GCA_035327325.1 Chloroflexaceae bacterium
TCGTCAACAAGCTCGACCTGGCCGAGGAGGGCGACAAGCTCATGGCCGTGTTCGGGGCGCCCGTGGCCCACGAGGACCACGCCGAGCGCGCCGCCCGCGCCGCCCTGCTCATGCTCGCCAGCCTGCCCCAGGCAGACCCGGGGGCCCGGGGGCCGGGGGAACTGGGGCGCGGGGCGCCGGCCCTGCGCCTGCGCATCGGGCTGAACACGGGCAACGTGTTCGCGGGCAACGTGGGCACGGCGGGGCGCAAGGAGTACACGGTCATGGGCGACGCGGTGAACGTGGCCGCCCGGGTGATGGGCGCGGCCGCCTGGGGCGAGGTGCGCTGCGCGGCGGCGACCGCGGCCATGGTGCGCCACGCCCTCGTGTGCGACGACCCGCGGCGCGTGGCGGTCAAGGGCAAGAGCGAGCCGCTGGAGCTGCTGCGCCTGGCCGGCGAGCGCGAGGGCGCGGCCGAGGCCGAGCCGGCGGTGCCGCTGGTCGGCCGCACGGGCGAGCTGGCCTGGCTGCGCGGCCACCTCGAGGGCGCCGCGGCGGGCCACGGGCGGGCGGTGCGAGTGCAGGGCGAAGCCGGCCTCGGCAAATCGCGCCTGGCCGCGGCCCTGCTCGACGAGGCCGCCGCAGCGGGCGCCCGCGCGCTGACCGTGCGCTGCCTGGCCTACAACAGCGCCACGCCCTACGCCCCCTGGGGCGAGCTCCTGCGCGACCTGTGCGGGATCGGCGGCGGCGCCGGACAGGCGGCCCGCCGCGCCGGCCTGGCCAACGCCCTCGGCCGCGCCGGCGTGCCCGCCGACGACTGGCTCCCCCTGATGGCCGAGCTGGTGGGGCTGGACGCCGAGGACAACCCGATCGTGCGCGCCCTCGACCCGGGCCAGCGCCAGGCCCGCCGCTTCGAGATCGTGCTGGCCATGCTGCGCGCCGCCGCGCGCGGAGACGAAGGGCAGCCGACCACAGCCGAGGGACGAGCCGGAGGAGGGGACCAAGGACCAAAGACCAAGGACCAAGGTGGAACCGGTCTTGGGGGCGGCCAGCCCGGCATCGGACAGGATGGCGCGGCGTTGGTCTTTGGTCCTTCGTCCTTGGTCCTGTGCTTCGACAACCTCCAGTGGGCCGACCAGGTCTCGCTGGACCTGTGGCAGCACGTGGCGGGGCACATCGCCGGCGACCCGATCCTGCTGCTCGCCCTGCACCGGGGCGGGCTCGCGTGGGGCAGCGGCCCCCAGGGCGACTCCGCCGACGTGCTCGAGCTCGGCCCGCTGCCCGACGAGACGGCGGCGGCCCTGCTCGACGCCCTCGCCGCCCCTCCCGGCCTCAGCGACGAGCTACGGGGGCGCCTGGTGGCCAGGGCCGCCGGCAACCCCCTCTTCCTCGAGGAGCTGCTGCGGGCGGTCGAGGGGGCGGGGCAGCCCTCGGCGAGCGAGGCCCTCGACGCCCTGCCCGACAGCCTCAGCGGGCTGCTGCTCGCCCGCATTGACCGGCTGGACGAGCACTCGCGGGCCCTGCTGCGGGTCGCCTCGGTGGTCGGGCAGCGCTTCCCCGTCGGCGTTATCCAGTCGATCCACGAGGCCGACCTCGAGGCCCTGGTGCGGCGCCTGGTGCAGCTCGACCACGAGGAGCTGACCGCCACCGAGCGCGAGCGCCCCGAGCGGGTCCACCTGTTCCGCCACGCCCTGCTCCAGGAGGTAGCCTACCAGAGCCTGCTCTACGCGCGGCGGCGCGAGCTGCACCGGCGCATCGGCGAGTACCTGGAGGGGATCAATGGCGCGGAGCTGACCGCGGCCAGGGCCCAGTACAGCGGCGCCCTGGTGCAGATCGGGCGCAACGGCTCGCTGCTCAGCCGGGAGGCGCGGGCGCGCGGTGGCGCGAGCTTCCTCCTGGCCCACCACTTCCGGCTCAGCGACCAGCCGGAGCGGGCCGTGCCCTACCTGCTGCTCGCCGGCCATATTGCCCGCGACGACTACGCCAACGACCAGGCCATCCAGCACTACCGCTGGGCCCTCGACATCCTCGCCGCCCAGCCCGGCGCCGAGCCGGACCCGCGGGTCTGGGAGGCCCGCGAGGCCCTGGGCGACGCCCTCTGCACTCTGGGGCGCTACGACGAGGCCATCGCCGAGTACACCGCCGTGGTCGAGGGCGAGGGGGCCGCAGATCGGCTGCCGCCCGCCGTGGCCGCCGAGGTGCTGCGCTCGTGGGGCGACGCCCTGGAGAAGCAGGGCCGCTACGGCGAGGCCCTGGCCCGCCTGCGCGGCGCCGAGGCGCTCTGCCGCGAGCGCCTGAGCGCCGTGCCGCCCCTGCTGCTGGCCGCCGTCTACGCCGACATGGGCCAGGTGCTGCGCCGCCTGGGCGAGTTCGACCAGGCCCTGGCGATCTGCCAGACCGGCCTCTCGAAGATCCGCGACGACAGGCGCAGCGCCGAGGACGAGCGCATCGAGGCCGACCTCCAGCAGCTCATGGGCACGCTCTACGCCATGCGCGGCGACTACGAGGCCGCCCGCTTCCACTTCGAGAACGCCCTGGCGGCCCAGGAGGCGATCGACGACCTCTACGGCCTGGCCCGCTCGCACAACAACCTCGGCTACCTCGCCCAGCTCCGGAGCGACTACGCCCGCGCCGTGCGCCACTACGGCGAGGCCGAGACCACGGCCCGCAAGATCAGCGCGAAGTACATCCTGAGCAGCGTCGTGCTCAACGCCGCCTACGGCTACTACAGGCTCGACCGCTACGCCGAGGCCGAGGCGGCCTGCCGCGACGCCATGGCCCTCTGCGAGGAGATGGGCGACCGCGACGGGATTGCCAAGGCTTATGACACCCTCGGCGTGATCGCGGCGGGCCGGGGCGCCTACGCCGAGGCCGAGCGCTGCCACGAGCGGGCCCTCGCCCTGCACCGCGCGCAGGAGGCGACCTACGAGGAGGGCAACACCCTGGCCCTCCTGGCCCTGGCCCTGCTCGGGCAGGGACGCACGGCCGAGGCCAGGGCCCTGGCCGAGCAGTCCCTCGAGGTGGCCCGCCGCACCCAGGCGCCCCAGCTCGAGGCCGAGGCCCTCAGCGCCCTCGCCGAGGCCGACCTGGCGGCGGCCGACGCCCCCGGCCTCGACCGGGCGGCGCGGGCGGCCCTGCTGGCGCGGGCGGCGCAGGCGGCCGAGGCCGCTGAGGCATGCGCGGCGCGCATCGGCAGCAAGCTCGACCAGGGGGTGGCCCTGCGTCTGCTGGGCGAGGTCGCGGCGCGGCGCGAGCCGGGGCGGGCCTGCGTCGCCCACTTCGAGGCGGCCCTGGCCCTGTTCGCGGCGATCCGAAGCGGGCTCGAGACGGCCCGCGTCGAGGCCCGCCTGGGCGCGGCCCTGGCCGCCCGCAACGATCCGGCCGCCGCCGCGTATCTAGAACGGGCCGAAACGACGTTTCTTAGAATCGGGGCCGCCGGCGAGCTGCGCCGGCTCGGCCGACTGTAGCAGAGGAGCACCGCGCCATGTCTCAGGAAGTCGTCCAGCAGGTCATCGGCCGCGCCATCACCGACGCCGAGTTCCGCCAGCGCCTGATTGACAATGCCCGCGCCGCCTGCGCCGGCTACGACCTGACCGAGGAGGAGCTCGACGCCCTCGAGGCCCTCGACCAGGAGAGCATGAAAGCCTTCGCCGGCACCCTCGACTCGCGCCTCTCCAAGAGCGCCGGCAAGGGGTTCATTTAAGGGATGAGCGCTGAGCGATGAAGGCCGGGCAGTCCAGCGCTGGGATGCCCGGCCCCGCTTTATGCCCCGGGCACGACCTGGGTGGCGACGGCGACGAAGTGGCAGGCGCTGCCGAGCAGCACGAAGAGGTGCCAGATCGTGTGGGTGTAGGGGAAGCGCTCGTGGTAGAAGAAGTAGGTGCCGACCGTGTAGGCGAGGCCGCCCACCACCAGCAGCAGCGTCGCGACCGTCGGGAGGGCCTGGAACATCGGCGCGCCGACCAGCACGATCAGCCAGCCCATGGCGATGTAGCACAGGGTTGAGCACAGCCGGAAGCGGGTGGCGAAGACCAGCTTGAAGGCCACCCCGGCTGCCGCCAGGGTCCAGATCACCGCCAGCATCGGCCCGCCCACCCCGTCGCGCAGCGTCACCAGCAGGAAGGGCGTGTAAGTCCCGGCGATCGCGATGTAGATCGCGCAGTGGTCGAACACCTCGAAGCGCCGCTTCGCGACGGGCTCCTCCTCCCAGTGGAACAGGGTCGAGGCCACGTACAGCAGCACCATCGAGAGGCTGTAGATCGCGGCGCTCGCGAACTGCCAGACATCGCCCTGAGCAGCCAGGGCTACGAGGGTCGCGCCGCCGGCCGCGCTCGACACGGCCCCGGCGCCGTGGGTGAGCGTATTTGCGGCCTCCTCGGGGTTCCGCTTGAGATCAAGGGACAGCATCGTTGCCAGCTCCTCCGCTCGTTCGTCGAACTGAAGCCGCAAGAAGCAGGCGGCGTGCCAGCTGTTGGCACGCCGCCTTCTGCTTCACAGACGCACGGCGGGGGCAGGCGGTCACAAGGGTCTTAGGGGGGCGGGAGGTGGCGGGCGACGCAGGCGAGCAGCTCGTCGAGGTCGAAGGGCTTGGCGAGAAACTCGTCGGCGCCCTCGGCGAGCAGGGCGCGGGCGTCGCCGTTGGCCGAGAGGATCACCACGGGCAGGTCGCGGTGGGCGCCGGCCCGGATCGCCCGCAGCACCTCGTCGCCGCGCATGGTGGGCATCATCCAGTCCAGCAGCACGAGCGCGGGGGGCGCCTCGGCCAGCATCTTGAGGCCGCTCGGCCCGCTCGTCGCCGCCCGGGCGGCGTACCCCTCGTCCTCGAGCACGCTGGTCAGCAGCTCGAGCATCGCCAGGTCGTCGTCAATCACCAGAATATCGAGGCCGGGTTCCTCTACGCTCACGAGAGAGTCCTCAGTCACAGGGCGGTCACAGGCGGACCGGGCCGGGTGGGGAGCGCTCCTGGAGCATTCTAACACGCACAGGTGTGGTTAGGGGCGCCGCGCCGCAGCGAAATGCGTCCAACGGATTGTGCGACACGGCCTGGCTGCTGACCCTGCGTCAGCTTGGATGGATTTAGCCTGGGCAGGGCTACGGGGCGGCGGACTGGTCAATCAGGCGGACGTGGGCCAGGCAGACGAGCCGGAAGTGGGCGAGCCAGAAGCGGGTGGCCGGGGTGTTCATGGGCTCGAAGTCTACGCTGCAGCGCGTGTAGCCGGCCGCGCGCGCCCAGGCGAGCCCGCGGTCGAGCAGGGCCGCGCCCACGCCGCGCCCGCGCAGGGCGGGCAGCGTGTAGGCCCCGGTGATGCTGGCGGTGCCGGGGTCAACGATCACCGCGCAGGCGTTCAGGCTCGCGGGGCCGAACTTCATAAAGCCCACGGCCTCGTCGCCGTCCCAGGCGCTCCAGAAGGCGTAGGCGGGGTCGGCGAGCTCGGCCGCCAGCTCGTCGTGGCCCCGCAGGGGCTCCAGCGGCAGGCAGACGGGGGCGGCCATCAGGTGCCGGTGCAGCGCCGCGTCGAGGGCGGCCAGACCGGCGAGGTCGGCCGGGCCGGCGCGCCTGATCGCCAGGCCGGGGTCTGGCGCCGCGAGGGGCCCCAGGTCGCGCACGCCGTCGGCCGCGGCCAGCCCGAAGCCGAGCCAGCGCCACGCCTCGCTCGCCGCCCCGTCGTCGGCGAACAGGGCGACCCCGTGGGCCGCGCGGCCGTCGGCGACCCAGAGGCGGCACAGCTCGGCGTAGAGGGCCTCGTAGATCTCGCGGCTGCCCCCCTCGGCCGCGGCGTTCGCCCACTCGGGGCTGAACACGCCCGGGCGCCCCCTGAAGCGGTCGAGCAGGTAGGCCGTGAGGAAGCCGGCCACGCGCCCGCCCGCGAGGGCCACGGCGCCGGGCGCGCGGCCCGCCAGGTCGCGCAGGCGCGGCAGCAGCTCGGCCGGGTCCTCGTAGCGGGGCGGCAGCTGGGGGGCGGCCCGCCGC
>DAOLDO010000426.1:0-5936 GCA_035327325.1 Chloroflexaceae bacterium
GCCAGCAGGCTTACGCCGATGCCCGAGTTGATCGAGCCCACCCGCTCGTAGGCCGAGCCGGGGCCCTTGCGCAGGTTGACCGCGTTCTCGAGCACGGTGCCGACCAGGGGCGGGGTGGGGTCGGGGATGCTCTGGGCCACGGGCACGCGCTCGATCACGCCGGGGGCCAGGTTCATGAACTCCGAGGTGACCCAGCCGTACTGGGTGCCGTACTCGACCAGGAACCAGCCCTCGAAGCGCTCGACCAGGGTCAGCTCCTGGCCGAGGCCCATCTTAGCCATGCTTACGTAGTTCTGGCCGGGGCCGTCGCGCAGGTTGACGCCCTCCTCGCGGATCACGCCGATCTTCGGCGGGGGCGGGGGCGGGATGCGCTCGGTGGGGACCTGGGCCAGGTTGAAGACCACGGCCTCGGGGATATCCACCAGCTCGGCGGCGACCCAGTAGATCGTCTGGTCGCCGTCGCGGCGCACCTGGAGCCACTCCTCGTGGCGGCCCACCACCTCGACGCCCTCGCCGCCGCTCACGCGGCTCACCTCGTCGTAGGCCAGGCCGGGGCCGTTGCGCAGCTTCACCACGTCGCCCGAGATCATGGCGGGCACCGTCAGGGGGGCCAGCAGCTCGCTGCGCGACGAGAGCGACAGGGGCACGGGCAGGGCCTCGTCCTCGTCGAGGGGCGGGTCGCCGGTCAGGGGCAGTGCCTCGTGGTTGTGATCAAGGTCGATCGGGCTGATCCCGACCGGCAGATCGCCGAGGACGACAGGTTCTTCAAGGGTGGTGGCTGCTGGTCGAGCCGGGAGCTGGCTCAGCAGAAGGGCCAGGGGCACCGTCAGGGCGACGACGGTGTGGAGCACAAAGCGGGTCGGGAGCTGTCTGAGCCACGAGCCGGGGGAGGCGAACGATGCGGCGGCGCGGTGGCGGAGCCCTCTGAGCGATTGGCTCTGCTGTCTGTACCTGTCGCGTCGGCGGGCCGCAAGTTGCTTCAGGCCCTCGACGTCACCGCGCAGCTGCGAAGAAGGCTGGTTACGATTGAGCTCGATCATGGAGCAGTCCACCTCACATTGGGTCCCCGTGGCGCAGGCTGGCGGATCCTCTGTCCGCGACACGCTCCTGGTGTCTTGCGTCCACGCTGGTAGTCAGGTAGGGATGGCCCGACTATACCACAGGTTCGCACGCACTGCAAGCGTCAGCGCCGTGTCAGGTTTACGTCATGTTTACCATTGCGCGGGCGCAGTTGGGGCCCGCGGGCCGGCTCCATGGCTGTATCGCTGCGTGGGACGTTTCGTAAACCCGGGTCGCGCAGACAGCCCGGCGCGCCCGCTAAAAAAGTAAACGCAGTTTAAGATACGCCAGCCATCCTGTCAATAGTACTTCGATACTCCCCATTATACTGCCCTAAAACGCATCGATCGATGAGAGAAGTGTAATCTAATTCGCCCCAGTTTGTAAAGCCTTTCTATAAAGATTTAACCCCGCCCCGCCTCCCACGGCGCCGATCTCACCGCGCTCTCAGGCGGGCGTCCTCCGCCTGATTGCCGGCTGAGCCGCCCCGCGCAGTCTGATAATCGTTGCCAGCCTCGTCTACGCCGGATGGCACAGGGTCAAGGGACCAGAGTACTATCCCGGCGCGGCCTGTAGGACGTCCTCGCCGGCCTACAGGCCGAGGAGCACGTAGCGCCAGTAGCGCGCCGCGGCCCCGAGCAAGCCCCCCGGCGTCATGGCCGCGCCGGGGGTGGGCGAGCCGTAGGCCCGCAGGCCCTGGTCGCGCGCGATCTTGAGGGCCAGGAGGGTCTCCTCCGGCGCCGCGATCACCAGGGCGCTCATCGCGTCGCCGTCCGCGGCCCGGCGAGCGAGGCGCCGCAGGTCGGGCGCGGCCGCCCCGGCCCCATCGCTCAGCAGGGCGGCCTCGGGCACCCCGCGCGCGAGCAGCTGCGCCTTCAGGCCGGCCTGGCCTTCGCCGGCGAGCAGCACGGCGGGCACGTAGCCGCGCCTGTAGACCTCGAAGGCGTGGTCGGCCATGCGCTCGGAAGGCGCCGCGGGCGCGACCACCACGGCCAGGTCGGCGCTGCGCGTCTCGTCGCGGCCCGCCTGCATGGCCGCGGCGGCCAGGCTCAGCCCGAAGGCGACGACGGCCACGACCGCCACCGTGACCGCGAGGGCGGTCGCCTGGCGCCGCACCTCGCGCCAGACGAGCCGCCCGTCGGGCGGCCCCTGGGGAGCCCGCGCCGCCTCCGCCTTAACGCCCATAGTCGCTCCAGTGCTGGTGATCGCCCGGGCCGTCATTATAGACGGGCGCGCCGCGGGCCGCAACGCCGAGCGGCCACGCCCCCGCCAGGTGTGTGGCCGTAGTACAATGGCGCGGCGGTGCGCCCCTGCGCCGCCCAGCGAGCCCCGATGCGCCTACGATGCCCAGCCCACTGACCGCCGGCCGCCGGCTGCTGCTCGCCGTCGCCCTGGCCGCCGCCGCCGCCGCCCTCGCGGCCCCCGCCGGCCGCCTGGCTGTGGCCATGGCCCTGCTCCTCTTCGCCCCCGGCTACCTGCTCGAGCGGGCCCTGCCCGGCCCGCGGCCGCACGCCGTCGCGCGCCTGGCCGTGTGGGTCGCCCTCAGCCTGAGCGCCGTGGCCCTGTTCTACCAGTGGGCCTGGGCGGTCGGTCAGCCGCTCGGCGACCTCGCCCTCTGGCTTGGCGCCGGCACCTTCGCCGCCGCCCCCCTCGCCGCGGCCTGGCGCGACCGGGGCCGCCCCGGGCCGCCCGCCTCGCCCGAGGGGGCCTGGGCCGCGGCCCTCACGGCCGCGATCGTCGGCGCGACATTCGCCACGCGCCTCGCCCACGTCGAGGGCCTGGCCCTCCCGCCCTGGGTCGACTCGGTCCACCACGCCCTGCTGGTGCGCCTGGCCGCCGAGACCGGCTCGGCCCCCGCCTCGCTCGCGCCGTACCTGCCCGTGCGCGACCTGCCCTACCACTGGGGCTACCACGTGGTCGTGGCCACGGCCATGCGCCTGGGCGGGCCCGGGCTGCCCGAGACCCTGATGCTGAGCGGGCAGCTGCTCAACGCCCTCCACGCCCTGACGGCGGCCGGGCTGGCCGTGGCCCTGTGGCGCCGGCCGACCGCGGGTCCCGCGGCCGCCCTCGTGGTCGGGCTCGTCTCGCTGATGCCGGCCTATTACCTCTCGTGGGGGCGCTACACGCAGCTCGCCGGCCTGCTGATGGTGCCCGGCCTGGCCATCGCCTGGCAGCAGGGGCTGGCGGGGCGCGGCAGGGGCTGGTGGGCCGCCGCGGCCCTGGCCCTCGCCGGCCTGAGCCTGGTCCACTTTCGGGTTCTGATCCTGGCGGGGGCGCTGCTCGCCGCCCTCAGCCTGGCCTGGGCGGCGGGCAGGCCCTGGGGGGAGGTGAGGGGGCGCCTGGTGGCCGCCGTGGCGGCGGGCGTCGCGGGCGCGGCCCTCACGGCGCCGTGGCTGGCCCTGCTGGTCGGGCGGGCCCTGCTGCCCGCCGTGGCCGACGGGGGGCTGGCGGGCGGGGGTAGCTACAACGCGCTGAACGAGGGCCTGCTCTGGGTCGAGCCGAACCGGCTGCTGGCGGCCCTGGCCATGGCGGCCGGCCTGGCGGGCCTGGCCCGTCGCCGCGCCGTCGCCGCGGCCCTGGCCCTCTGGGTCGGGCTCATGGCCCTGCTGGCGAACCCCTGGCTGCTCGCCTACCTGCTGGCGGCCGTGGGGCTCGCCCTCGTCGCCGCGGCCATCCCGCGCCGCCGCCTGGCCCGGGCCGGGGCGGGGGCGGCCCTCCTGCTGAGCGCGGCCCTCGGGCCGCCCCCCTACCTCTGGCTGATCACGAACGACGTGGTGGTGATCAGCCTCTTCCTGCCCTTCGCGGCCCTGATCGGCGGCGGCGCAGCAATGCTCTACGGGCGCCTCGCCGCCCTCGGCCCCGCGACCGGCCGGGCCCTGCCGTGGGCGTGGGCCGCCGCCCTGGCCGGCGTCGGCGTCTGGGGCGCGGCGGCGATGGACGGCAGGGTGCTCAACCAGACGACGGTGCTGGCCCGCCCGGCCGACCGGGCCGCCATCGCCTGGGTCGCCGCCGAGACCCCCCCGGAGGCCCGCTTCCTTGTCAACGCCGCGCCCTGGCTGCCCACGGCCCGTCGCGGCGCCGACGGGGGCTGGTGGCTGCTGCCCCTGGCCGGCCGCGCCACGACCATGCCGCCGGTGCTCTACGTCTACGGGCCTCCCGATTACGTGGCCCGGGTCAACGCCGTGGCCGACGCGGTGATCGGCTACGCGCCCGGCGGCGAGCGGGCCATCCTCGACCTGGTCGCGGCCGAGGGCGTCACCCACATCTACCTGGCCGAGGGCGTAGGGCCTCTGACCGCCGAGATCTTCGCCGGCCGACCCGGCTTCACCCCGGTCTACGCGCAGGACGGGGTGACGATCTTCGCCGTGGACGAGCCGGCGGGGGCGCCGTAGGACTCCGTCCGAGCTCAACTGCGGGATTGGGCGGGCTGGGGCGGCTACGCTGGGCCGCCCTTACGCCCTTTGCGCGAGGGTACGGGCGACCCCACGTGGTCGCCCGGCCCAGGGGCGGCACCCCTCAGGCTTGCTCGGACGGAGTCTAGAGCCGCCCCGCCGGGGCGGCTCCGCGCCACACGAGGGCGGGCGATCACCCCGGCAGCCCACGCACGAGCCCGGGCAGCCACCAGGCCCTGGCCCCGTAGGCCAGCACGAGGCAGCCCAGGAGCAGCACGAGCAAAGCCGCGTCAACGATGGTCGGGCGCCAGCGCCGCAGCGGCGCGACGACGTGCAGGGTAGCCCAGAAGATCAGCAGGCTGGCGATGGCGTAGAGCACCGCGGTGGCCCGGTAGAGCGGCGCGGCGCTCGACCCGGCCCCGCCGCCCAGGGCCCCGCTGGTGAGCAGGTTGAGCAGGGCGAGGGGGCGCAGCCCGCCGGTGAGCGAGGTGCTCGGCGGGCGGGTGGGGCTCAGGGCCGAGGCCATGGCCGAGAGGGGGTTGGCCACCAGCAGCCAGGGCGGCGCCGCCGTCAGGCCGTTGACCAGGGACCAGACGTTGGCCGCGAAGAGACTGCCGCCCACCAGGCTCACCAGCAGCGCGTAGCAGAGCAGGGTCGCGCTGTAGGTCTGCCGGGTCACGGCCGAGCACAGCAGGCCGAAGGCGCAGCCGGCCACGGCGGTGACCACGAGGGTGCCCGCCACGCGCAGGATCTCGGCCGCGGTGATGCCGCCGAAGAGGACCACCACGGCGAAGACCGGCAGGGCGGCCAGCAGGAGCAGCAGCAGGAAGGCGAGGGCGGCCGCGAGCTTGCCGGCCACGAGCTGGAGCGGCGTGACCGGCGTGGTCAGCAGCAGCTGGTAGGTACCCCGCTCGTGCTCGCCGCTGATCGCGTTGACCGTTGTGGCGGGGGCGAGGAAGACGAGCAGGGCCTGGAGGCCCATGCTGAGCCCGATGAAGAGCACCTGGCCGATCTGGGCCGCGACCAGGGGCGCGCCGCGGTCGAGCTCGCCGGCGACGAGGCCGTAGATCAGGCGGGCGGCGACGATCGCCAGCCCCACGTAGACGGCGATCAGCAGGGCCGCCCGGCTGCCGCGCATCTGGACGGCGAACTCCTTGAAGAGGATGGGAATGGCGGGGCTGCGTCTCATGGCAGCGTCCCCCGCACCGCGGCGGTCGCGTAGATGCACTGGGCGTTCTCGATCGGGCCAGAGAGGCGCAGCAGGAGCTGGCCGCCCAGCAGGTAGGGCCCCGCGTCGGGCAGCGCCAGGTCGCCCGGCCCATCGAAGCTCTGGGCGACCCACGCGCCGCGTGCCCAGTCGAACAGCTCGGTGGTGACCCCGGCGTTGGGCCAGCGCCCCGAGCTCTCGAGGGTCAGCGTGATCGACTCGGCCCGCATGGCGGCCAGGCCGTCGGGGAGGCGCATGGCGACCGTGGCGGGGGGGGG
>DAOLDO010000427.1:0-5927 GCA_035327325.1 Chloroflexaceae bacterium
GCGAGCAGCGCCAGGGTGGGCGTGAAGAGGGTCAGGGCGGGCTTGTGGAGGGCAGGGGCGTAGACGGCGCCCAGGGCGCCCGCGGCGGCAAGTCCCCCCGCCCCCCACCCGCCAGCGCCGGCCGCGAGGGCCGCGACGTAGACGCCGGCCGCCGCCAGGGCGAGCCAGCCGAGCTGGGGCCACGCCGGGGCGCGCGGGGCGGCGCCGGTCGCGGCTACCCGCGCCTCGTACAGCACGAAGCCGAGCTCCCGCGGATCGCCCGCGGGGGCATAGGGCGTGGTAGCCATGGTCAGGCGCAGGTCGCCGGCGGGGTCGGGGGCGACGAGCAGCCTGTAGCGGCGCGGCGGCCCCTCCGGCAGCGTCAGCTCGTAGCGCAGGCCGGCCCCGCCCTCCCAGACCGCGGGGGCGCCGCCGGGGCGGCCGCCGGCGAGGAGCTGGACCACGTGGGGGCCGCCGCCGGCGCCGGGGATGTGGAGGGCCGACTCGGCCCGCGTCCAGCGGTAGGGGCGCTCGCCGGTGCGCTCCAGCAGTTCCCACCACCAGAGGCGCTCGCCGGGGCGCGCGGGGTCATCAACCCGGTCGCCGGGCTCGGGGCCGTGCACGCCGGAGAGGAAGGGGGCGTCGTCGAAGCGCCGCCGGGTCTCGAGCTCGCCGCCGACGTGGAGCGTCTGGCGCAGGGGGGCCTGGTAGGCGAGGGACCAGAGGAAGAGGGCGACGGGCAGGAGGAGGAGCAGCCCGAGCAGGGTGCTTCTCAATCGCGGCGGCGAGTCCTCATCCCTCATCCCGCATCCCTCATCCCTGGTTCGCGGCGCCCCAGGTGATCACGATCACGCCGAGCACCACGATCAGGGCGCCGACCAGCTTGGTGGGGGTGATCAGCTCGCCGAGGATGTAGCGCGACGGGATGAGGATGATCACGTAGTTGAGGGCGAGGAGGGGGTAGGCGAACGAGAGGTTGACCCGCGAGATCACGCCGAGCCAGAACAGGGCGCCGCCGAAGACCAGGGCGAAGCCGGCGATCACGCGCCAGTCGGTGAAGGTGGCCCAGAGGACCTGGGGCGAGAGCGAGAAGGCGCCGACGCGGGTGCTGACGGCGTTGACGCCGAGCTTGAGCAGCACCTCGCCGATGACGGTCAGGGCGCTCGCGGTGATCAGCAGGGCGAAAACTGGGAGCATGGCGGGGCCTCTGGCGGTCATGGCTGGCGCTCGAGCACGTAGACGGCGTAGTCGCAGATCCCTGAGCGCAGGGAGTAGGCGCGCTCGACGCTGAGCAGGGGGCCGAAGACGGCGCGGTACTCGGCCTCGCCGCGGATATGGCCGCCGCGGTCAACGGCGTGCATCAGGTGGCCGGCGGGGTTCTGCCCGGCGGGCGGGGGGATGTCCTCCATCACCAGGACGGTGGCGCCGGGGCGCAGCACGCGGGCCAGCTCGGCCATGGCGGCGCGGGCGACCGCGTCGGGCAGGTGGTGGAGCACCCCGCAGACCAGGGCGGCGTCGAAGCTCCCGTCGGCGAGGGCCAGGGCCTCGCCGGCGCTGGCCAGGTAGCTGCCGGGCCTGTTGCCGGCGGCGAAGCGCAGGTAGCCGGTGGAGGGGTCAACGCCGACGTACCGGCCCGCCGGGAACTCGTCGGCGAACTCGCCCGTGCCGCAGCCCAGGTCGAGGAAGCGGCGCCTGTCGCCGGCCCAGGGGCGCAGCTCGCGGGCGATGGCGAGGCGCTCGCCGCCGAAGCCGGCCTCGACCACCCAGCGCAGGGCGTTCCACAGGCGCGGCGCGGCGCTCACGCGGTCGAGCGTATCCTCAAGGATTGAGGGGTGAAGGAAGAAGGGGCGCATCTGGGTGTTATCCTGCCGTGAGCGCGGCCTGCTCGGGCTCGGCGTGCGCCGTTTCGTCCGCGCCCCTGCGGGCGAGGCAGACGATCGAGAGGCCGAAGGGGAAGCTGCCGCCGAGGCCGAGCCAGGCGGCCTCGAGGGCCATGGGGGCGCGCAGGGCCGCGTTGAGCGGGCCGGGCGGCAGGCCCATGGCCGACTCGTCGCCGCCGTCTGGGGTGAAGCGCTCGAGCAGCCGGCTCGCGGCGGGGAGGGGGAAGAGCAGGCTCAGGGCGTAGGTGGCCCGCTCGACGTGGAAGCCCGCCGCCTCGAGCATGCGCCTGGCCTCGCCCGCCGTGTAGCGACGGCGGGTGTGGACCTGGCGGTCGTGGCGCGAGCGCAGCCACTCGTAGGCGGGCAGGCGGACGAGCAGACGTCCGCCGGGGCGCAGCACGCGGCGGGCCTCGGCCAGGGCGGGGGCCTCGTCGGGCACGCCGTGGTGGTAGAGCACGTCGAACGAGGTGACCAGGTCGAAGCTGCCGTCGGCGAAGGGCAGGGCGAGCACCGAGCCGCGGGCGAAGCGCCCGGGCAGCTGGGCGCCCACCAGCTCGGCGGCCTCAGGGGCCAGGTCGAGGCCGACCACCTCGCCGTAGCGGCCGAGGTAGCGGGCGTCGCCGCCGGTGCCGCAGCCCGCGTCGAGGATGCGCAGGCCGGCGCGGCCCTCGTAGAGCGGGTCGAGCAGGGCGGCGCTGATCGCGCGCATGCCGCCATACCACCAGTGCCGCAGCTCGACGGCGGCCATGGTTGTGTACTCTGTCTTTTCCATACCGGGGGCAGACTATACCAGATAGGGACGGGCCGTGCAACTGGCGACCCTGTGCAGCGGGCGAGGTGTGAGGTGTGAGGTGTGAAGGCTCCGCGGCCGCACTCGTGGCCGATCACACCTCAGGCGGCGAGCGCAGCGAGCGCCTCACACCTCAGCCCCCGTAGCGCTTGCGCACCAGCTCGAAGGTCTCGCGGACGTAGGCGTAGTTGTTGCCGGCGAGGCGGGCGACGGGCCTGAGCCTGTGGAGGTCAATGTGCAGGCGCTCGTTGACCACCTCGTCGCTGACGGCGAGGTGGCGCACGACGCCGATCACGACGGTGCTGCTGCCGGGCCCGGCGCCGACGGGCACGGCCGTGTGCAGCTCGCACTCGAAGCTCACGGGCGACTCGCCGACCCGCGGGGGGCGCACGGTGCGGCTGGGGACGGGGGTCAGGCCGGCCTCGGCGAACTCGTCGAACTCCTCGGGGTAGTCTGTGGCGGTCTCGTTCATGGCTGCCGCCGTGGCCTCGGTCACGATGTTGACCACGAACTCGCCGGTGGCGAGGATGTTGCGCAGGGTATCCTTGCGGCCCTCGGCGCGACCGGTCGCGTGGTTGACCGAGATGGTCAGGGCCAGGGGGCTCGAGCCGACGCCGTTGAAGAAGCTGAAGGGCGCCAGGTTGCGCCGGCCGGCGAGGTCCACGGTGGACACCCAGGCGATCGGCCGCGGCACGACGCAGCCGATCAGCAGCTTGTAGACCTCGCGCTGGTCGAGGGTGGCAGGGTCAATCTCCATGCTCCGCTCCTCTGTGAAAGACCACTGCCGGTAACGATACCACAACGGCCAGGGGCGCCCGCGAACGGGCCCGCAGCGCCCGTTCATGGTACAATCGATCTACGCGCACATGCTCTTGCTGGCCGCGGCCCCGTCGCCGCGGCACTCATGTCTATGGGCTCGCTCGTCCCCTTCCTGCCCCGGCAGCTCGCCGAGGAGCTGCTGCGCCAGCCCGACGGACCGCCGCAGGCCCGCGCCGGCAGGGCCGATGTCGTCGTGCTCTTCGCCGATATCTCGGGCTTCACGCCGATGAGCGAGGCCCTGGCGCGCCTGGGCCAGGGCGGCACCGAGGAGCTGACCGACCGGCTGAACCACCACTACGCCGACATGATCGAGCGCATCGCGGCCTACGGCGGGCAGGTGGGGGCCTTCGGCGGCGACGCCCTGACGGCGATCTTCCCCCTTGGCGCCGACGCGACCGGCGCGGCCGCCAGGGCCCTGCAGTGCGCCCTCGAGATGCAGGGCCTGCTGCGCCCCGACGCCGCCGTCGTTACCAGGGCGGGCAGCTTCAGCCTGGCGATCAAGATCGGCCTGGCCGCGGGGCCCGTGCTCTCGGCGATCGTCGGCGACCCCCAGGTGCGCCTGCTGGGCGCGATGGCCGGGGCCGCCCTGGCCCGCGCCGCCGAGGCGGAGCACCACGCGAGGAAGGGCGAGGTGCTGCTCGACGCGGCCCTCGCGGCGACCATCCCCGGCCTGCTGGCCGCCGAGGAGCGGGCCGGCTTCGTGGTGGCCGCGGGCCTCGCCGCGCCCCCGGCCCAGCTGCCCCTGCCGCCGCTGCCCCCCGCCCCCGAGGCCATCGCCCCCGTCCTCGAAGCCTTCGTGCACCCGGCGATCGTGCGGCGCCTGGCCACCGGGCGGGCCGGTTTCGTCAACGACCACCGCAACGTGACCGCCCTGTTCGTCGGCTTCGACGGCCTCGACTACGACGGCGACCCCCTCGTCCACCTGCGCCTGCAGGCCTACGTCGCCGCCGTCGCCAGGGTGGTGCGGCAGTACGACGGCGACCTGAACAAGGTTGACATCGGCGACAAGGGCAGCAAGTTCCTGGTCGTCTTCGGCGCCCCGGTCGCCCACGAGGACGACCGGGTCAGGGCGCTGCACTGCGCGATCGCCCTGCGCGACCTGCGGGTCGAATCCGCCGACGACGGGCTCCCTCTGCCGCCCCTCGTGGTGCGCATCGGCGTCGCCCGCGGTCTGGTCTTCTGCGGGCTGGTGGGCGGCGCGCCGCGGCGCGAGTACACCGTGATGGGCGACACGGTCAACCTGGCGGCGCGGCTGATGCAGGCCGCCGAGCCGGGCCAGATCGTCGTGGCCAGCGGCGCCCACCGCCACGTGTCCGAGCAGTTCGTCTGGCAGACCCTCGAGCCCCTGCCGCTGAAGGGCCGCTCGCGGGTGGTGACGGTGTACGGGCTGCTCAGGGCCCGCCAGCGGGCCAGCCGCTACCAGGAGGCCGCCTACAAGCTGCCAATGGTCGGCCGCGAGGAGGAGATGCGGCTGATCGAGCAGCGCCTCGAGCTGGCCCTCGCCGGGCGGGGCCAGGTGCTCGCGATCGTCGCCGAGGCCGGCATGGGCAAGTCGCGCCTGGTGGCCGAGGTGGTGCGCCTGGCCGCCCGCCGCGGCATGGCCGTGATCGCCGGCGACTGCCTCTCGCACGGCGCGAACGTCAGCTACCTGCCCTGGCACAGCCTGCTGCGCGACCTGTTCGGGATTGACCCGGCCTGGCCCCCCGAGGCCCAGGTGCGCCACCTGCGCGAGCAGATCGCAGCGGTGGACGAGCAGGTCCTCGCCCGGCTGCCCCTGCTGGCCGTAGCCCTCAACCTCGAGATCGGCGAGACGGAGCTGACCCGCTCGCTCGACGCCAGGGTGCGCAAGGACGCGCTGGAGACCACGGTGATCGCCTGTGTGCGCGCGATCGCCGGGGGGCGCCGCGCGGGCCGCGACGACCACCCACCCATGCCGCTGCTCATAGTGGTGGAGGACTGCCACTGGATTGATCCGCTCTCGCGCGACCTGCTCGAGGTGGTGGCCCGCTCGATCGTAGACCGCCCGGTGCTGCTGATCCTGGCCTCGCGGCCGGCCGAGGACGGGCAGCCGCCCCTCGGCCTCGCCCGCCTGTCCGCGTTCGGCGAGCTGCAGCTGCGCGAGTTCAGCCTGCGCGAGACCGAGTGGCTGATCGGCCTGAAGTTCGGCTACCTGTTCGGGGCCAGGGGCGTGCTGCCGGCCAGCTTCGTCGAGCGGATCACCGCCCGCTCGCAGGGCAACCCGTTCTACATTGACCAGATGATCCACTACATCCAGGACCAGGGCATCAGCCCCGCCGACGCCGCGGCCCTGGAGCGGGTGCGCCTGCCCGACAGCCTGCGGGCCCTGATCGTCAGCCGCATTGACCGGCTCTCCGAGCAGGAGCAGGTGACGCTCAAGGTGGCCAGCGTGATCGGCCGGGCCTTCCGGGCCAGCTGGCTCTGGGCGATCTACCCGCCCC
>DAOLDO010000428.1:0-5922 GCA_035327325.1 Chloroflexaceae bacterium
TGGCCGCCCCCGGCGGGGTCGCCCGTACCTGCCTCCCGCGGGCGGAAGGGCGGGCCAGTGTGCCGCTCCGCGGCTGAGCTCGGACGGAGTAGTAGTTCGCCAGCGCGGCGCGCCGCCGGCGCCCGCCCCGACCCCGGACCCCAATGTCCCAGCCGATCGAGATCGTCCAGCTGCTCGCCTACGACGGCCCCAACATCTTCGGCCCCTCGCCGGGGGTGCTGCTGCGGGCCCGCTGCGACGCCGACCGCTCGGGGCGTCTGCGGGCGGCCCTGCGCGACGGGGCCCTCGCCGCCGGACTGGTGATCGCCGGCCTCAACGTCGAGGCCCGGCCCCTCGGCGACGGCCACCTCCTCTCGGCCACCTTCGCCACGGAGACGCCGACCGTCGGCGCGGCCCTGGCCGAGTACGTCGTCGCGGGGATCGCCGCCGAGGCCGCCGGCGACGAGGCGTGGGATCCCGAAGGGCCGCTGAACGAGCTCCAGGGCCGCCTGCGCGTCGAGGCCGTGCCCCTGGCCGCGCTCCAGCTGGTGGCCGAGGCCCGCGCCCGGGGCCTGCCCACCTTCGCGCTGCCCGGCGGGCGCCTCCAGCTCGGCCACGGGGCCCGCGGCTGGAGCTTCGACCCCGCGCCGCTGCGCGGGCGCGGCGCGGCCCCGCCAACGCCGCCGTGGGAGCGTCTGGGCGCCGTGCCGATCGTCGCCGTCACCGGCGCGACCGGGCGGGCGGCGACGGTGCGGCGCTTCGGCGCCGAACTGGCGGCCGCCGGCGCGCCCGCCCGCGCCCTCGACGGGGCGGGCTTCGACGAGGCCCGCGCCCTGCTGGCCGACCCCGGCACCGAGGCCCTTGTGCTCGGCCTCGACACGGGCGATATTCTCAGGCGGGGGCTACCATTCGACCGCTGCGAGCTGGCGGTGATCACCGACATGGGCGGCGCGCGCCCGCCCGAGGCGGCCGACGACGACGAGTGGCTGCGGGCCCTCGGCGTGCCAATGCTGCTCGCGCCCCAGCCGGCCCGGCTCAACCTGGGCGACCCGGCGCTGCTGCCGCTCGTGCCGTACGCGCCCAACGGGGTAGTGGGGCTCTAGGGGCATCCTCGCGGGGCGGGCAGGGGGGGGCCTGCGAGCCTGGCTGATGGCAGGGGCGGCCCTGCCAACCCGCTTTTGCGAGGGGCGGCCACGCTGGGCCGCCCTTACGCCCGATAGAGGCCGTACGGGCGACCCCACGTGGTCGCCCACGCTGGGGCGCCCTTACAGCACAGCTCGGCACGCTTGTTGGCGTGGGCTGGGGGATGGCTGGGCGGCCGCGCCGGGAGCTTACGCCGGCCAGGGCGCCCACCCGCGCCGGCGGGACCTGAACGGCAGCGCCCACGGGGCATGACAACGGGCTAGCGGCACGGCAGAGGCAGGCGCTTTAACGGGTCAAGGGGCGAAGCCCCTGCGCGGGGGAGTGCGATGGGGGAGTCCGCAGGCGGGGGCGGCGGCCCCCTCTGCAAAAAAAGGGTTGGCAGGGCATCCCCTGCCGGCACGCGCCTAGCGGAACTCCGCATTCACCGCCTCGAGGGCGGCCGGGGGCGGGCGCAGCCGCTCGGCGGGCAGCGCGGCCAGGGGCGCCTCGCCCAGCCCCAGGGTCTCGGCGAGGGTCGGGCGGGCCTCGCTGAGGTAGAGCAGGCCGGTGACGAACTCGCCGGCGGCCCGCGCCCGCTCGAGCAGGGTCAGGGCGGCCATGCGGTCGCCCGGGTCGTGGTCGGCGGCCAGCTTGCGCAGGCGGATCACGGGCCCGTCGTGGAGGCGCACGTCGCGCACCTCGCCCGCCTCCAGCTCCAGCTGCATCTCATCGTAGCGGGGGATGAAGGTCAAGTCGTGCAGCGGCTCCTCGTGGGCCTTGCCGTAGGCGTAGCTCTTGGTCGACTCGTCGTGGTTGTTGAAGGTCACGCAGGGGCTGATCACGTCGATCACGGCGGTGCCGCGGAAGCTGAAGGCGGCCTTGATCAGCTCGCGCACCTGCTTGGCGTCGCCGGCGAACGAGCGAGCCACGAAGCCGCAGCCGGCGATCAGGGCCTCGGCGCAGAGGTCGATCGGCGGCAGCTCGTTGACCCCGGCGTACTTCAGGCTGGCGCCCTGGTCGGCCGTGGCCGAGAACTGGCCCTTGGTCAGGCCGTAGACGCCGTTGTTCTCGATGATGTAGACCATCGGCACGTTGCGGCGCAGCAGGTGCTTGAAGCCGCCCAGGCCGATGCTGCCGGTGTCGCCGTCGCCGCTGACGGCCAGGGGCAGCAGGGTGTGGTTGGCCACGTGGGCGCCCGTGGTCACGGCGGGCATGCGACCGTGCAGCGAGTTGAAGCCGTGGGAGCGGCCGAAGAAGTAGGCGGCCGACTTGCTCGAGCAGCCGATCCCGCTCATGCGGACGACGCGGTGGGGCGGCAGGGCCAGGTCGAAGGCCGCCGCGACGATCTGGCTTGCCACCGAGTCGTGGCCGCAGCCGGCGCACAGGGTCGAGGGCGCGCCCCGGTAGTCGGCCCTGGTCAGGCCGATCGTGTTCACGGGCTGGCGCTTGATGGTCATGGGACCTCCGCAGATTTCGAGTGCCCCGATTATACACTGCGTGCCGCGGGCGCTGCGCCCTCAGGGCTGGTACGTGGGAGTGGGGGCCCGCGGGTCGGCGAGGGAGGGGGGCGGATCGAGCGAGGCGGGCGAGTCCGCGCGCAGCACCAGCAGGCCATAGTCGTCGAGGTCCGGGGCGTAGACGAGCACGTAGTAGGCCGAGCCGTCGCGGCGGCTGAAGATCGAGCGCGCCTCGATCTGGCTCCGCCCGCCGGCGCCGTCGGCGCCAGTGACGGCCATCGGCAGCCCCACGATAGTGATCGGGCTGAGGGACATGGCGTCGTAGACGTAGACGTGGTCGAGGGGCGGCCAGCCCTCGCGCGGGCGCCCGCCCGCGGGCCGCGGCGCAGCCAGGGCGAGGATGGGGCCGCCGCCCGGCCCGAAGGCGACATCGCGCAGGATGGGCAGGGTGCCGAGCTTGAAGATCGGCCGCAGCCGCGCCCCCTCTGGCTGCTGGCTGAGCACCCGGGCGCAGGCTGTGACGATGTAGTCGCCCCGGGGCGACGGCCAGGCCGCCCCGCACGCGTCTTCCCCAAGCTCCGACACGGCGCTCACGCCGGGCGACTCGAGGCCAGGCCGGTAGACTGTCAGCGCCGATGTCGCGCCCCCGCGGCTCGCGCTGTAGAGGGCGCCGTGCAACAGGGCCAGGGTCGCAGGCGAGCGGGGGCCGCCCGGGTGCTCGCGGCTGGCCGGCGCGTCGGCCTGCAGCTCGATCTCGCGCAGCGGCTCGCCCTCGGGCGCGAGCAGGTAGTAGGCCCGCCCCCCCTCGCCCAGCGCGAGGCTGCCCACCTCGCCCTCGACCGGGACCTCCTGGAGCAGCTCGGCCTGCGCGAGGTCGATCAGCCTGATGTGACGGCCGTAGCTCACGGCGCCCAGCCGGCCGTCAGGGCTCACCGCCAGGGCCGTGCCCGCGACCGGAAGCTCGAGGAAGGTGGCGCGCCACTGGGGCGGATCGAGCAGGATCAGATAGTCGGGGCTCCGGGCGACGAGGATCAGCCGATCGAGCGGGGCGCTGTAGGCGGCGAGGGCGATCTCGCGCGAGAGCATGCCCACGGCGCCGGGCGTGAAGACCAGCGAGCCCCTCCGAAGCTCGTTGGGCGCCGGGTACGGTACGTCCGTGGGGTATGGCACGGGCGAGGCCGTGGCCGTGGGCGTGGGGGCGGCGTAGCGCAGGCCCGCCGCGGGGCCGGGCGCCCCGCCGGACAGCGGCAGCACGCGAATGAGGATCGCCCCGAGCAGCGCGGCGGCGCTCAGGGCAAACAGCAGCCCCGGCCAGCGGCGCCTCGGCTCCGGCGCCGGCCGCGCCGCCCGGCGCAGCTCGCCGCCCGCGACCCTGACCGTCTGCGGCGCCTCGCCCGCCGCCAGGGCCGTCAGGTCGGCCGCAAGCTCGCCGGCCGACTGGTAGCGCGCGCGCGGGTCTTTGGCCATGGCGCGGGCGAGCACGGCCTGGGCGGCGGGTGGCAGATCGGGGCGCAGGGCGGGCAGGTCGGGGATGGGCTCGGTCACGTGGGCGACCAGGGTGCCGAGGGGCGTGTCGGCGGTGTAGGGCAGACGGCCGGTGAGCATCTGGAAGAGCAGCACGCCCAGGGCGTAGATGTCCACCAGGGGCGTGAGACCGGCGGGCCTGGTCAGCTCGGGGGCCATGTAGTCGGGCGTGCCGACCACGCCGCTGCGGGTGAGCCTGGTGGCGGCCTCGGCGAGGCTGACGATGCCGAAGTCGGCCAGGTAAGGGCTGCCGTCGCCGTCGAAGAGGATGTTGTCGGCCTTCACGTCGCGGTGGATGAGGCCGGCGGCGTGGGCGGCGTCGAGGGCGGGGGCGAGCTGGGCGATCAGGCGTGCCGCCTGATGCAGGGGGACCGGGCCTGCGGCGAGCCGCTCGGCCAGGGTCCCGCCGGCCATCAGGCGCATGACCATGAACGGCTGGCCCTCGTGCTCGCCCGACTCGTAGACCGGCACGATCGCGGGGTGCTCGAGGGCGGCGACGGCCTCGACCTCGCGCCGGAAGCGCGCCCGGAACGCGGGGTCGTGGAGCAGCTCGCGCGGCAGCACCTTCACCGCCACGTCGCGGCCGAGCCGCGGGTCGTGGGCCCGGTAGACCGTGGCCATGCCCCCGCGCCCGATCTCGCCGAGGATCGTGTAGCGCCCGATTGTCGCCGTGGCCATAGGGCCTCCGCCGGAGCACGCTGGTCGGAGCTACGCCTATGATAGCAGCGGCGCCGCCCGCGCCAGCTGATTCTCGGCTAGCAGGTCCGTGACGGCGTCGGCCACGAACTCCGCCGTGAGCGGCAGCCCGTCGCCGTGGGCCACACTCAGCAGGCGCGAGGCGTGCTCGGGGCAGTGCAGGCGCAGCAGGTCGCGCAGCTGCCCGTCCTGGTTCAGCTCGACGACCACGCAGGCCCGGTGGCGGGCCACGAAGTCGCGCGCCGGCTCGCCCAGGGGCAGGGCGCGCACGCGCATCAGGCTGGTGGGCAGCCCGGCGGCCCGCAGGGCCTCGCGGGCCTCCTCGAGGGCGTAGACCGCCGAGCCGTAGCAGATCAGGCCGACCTCGGCCGCCGGGTCGAGCTCGACGGCGGGCTGGGGGACGAGGCGGCGCGCCGTCTCGTGCTTGCGGCCCAGCCGGTCCATGTTGGCCTTCCAGTCCTCGGGCCGCTCGCTGTAGATGTTTCGCTCGTTATGTCCAGTCCCGCGGCTGAGGGTGGCGGCGAGGGGGTGGGGGTTGCCGGGGAGGGTGCGGGCGCCGACGCCGTCGCCCTCGGGGTCGGCGAAGCGCACGAAGCGGCCGAGGCCCTCGAGCTCCTCGGCGGAGAGCACCTTGCCGCGGTCCATGGGCGCGTCGGGGTAGGCCAGGGGCGCGCTCATCCAGAGGTTCATGCCCAGGTCGAGGTCGCTGAGCACGAAGACCGGGGTCTGGAGCCGCTCGGCCAGGTCGAAGGCGCGCCAGCCGCACTCGAAGCACTCGGCGACGCTGCCGGGCAGCAGCACGACGTGGCGGGTGTCGCCGTGGCCGAGCACGTAGGTGGAGAGCAGGTCGCCCTGGGAGGTGCGGGTGGGCATGCCGGTGCTTGGGCCGACGCGCTGGACGTCCCAGATCACGCTGGGGATCTCGGCGAAGTAGGCCAGGCCGGCGAACTCGGTCATGAGCGAGATGCCGGGGCCGGAGGTGCTGGTCATGGCCCTGGCGCCGGCCCAGCCGGCCCCGACCACCATGCCGAGGGCGGCGATCTCGTCCTCGGCCTGCACCACCGCGTAGGAGGGACGGCCGTCGGGGTCGCGGCGCAGGCGGGGGAGGTAGTGGAGCAGGGCGTCGGCGAGGCTGGTGGCCGGG
>DAOLDO010000429.1:0-5920 GCA_035327325.1 Chloroflexaceae bacterium
CGGGCGCGCAGGCGGTCGCTCTCGGGGTTGTCCTCCCACATGCGCTGGAGGTTTTTGGGGCAGATAAACAGCGTCTCGAGGTCGTCCTCTTCCTCGAAGACCCGCACGACCGCCGTTGCCATCAGCGTCTTGCCGAGGCCGACCACATCGCCGATCAGCACCCCGCCGCGCTTCTTGACGTGGTGCGCCGCGATCTGGACAGCGGCGGTCTGGAACTCGAAGAGGGCGCCGCGGATGTCACGGGGGATGCGATGGGAGACCAGGCCGTCGCGGGCCTCGCGCGACAGGTGGTAGGCCATCTTGACGTAGATGTGATAGGGCGGGATGAGCGTCTCGCGGGCCCAGCTCTCCTCGATGATCTGGGCGAGCTCGTCGGAGATATCGACGCACCAGCGGTCGTTCCAGCGGTCGTCGAACCAGCGGGCGAGCTTGGTCGCGGCGTCGTGGTCGAGCACATCGATGTTGAGCTCACCCTGCGACGAGAGGCCGGAGAAGGTCAGGTTGCTGCTGCCGAGGTAGCCGACGATCGGGTTGACTGGGTCGGTGCGGTGGAGCAGGTAGAGCTTGGCGTGGAGGGTGTGGCGCAGGAACAGCTTGACGACGACCTTGCGGGCGCGGATCTGGGCGGCGAGGCGGCGCAGCCCGGCCTCGTCGGCGTCGGTGGGCACGCCGATGGTGAGCTGGCTGCGAAACTCCTCGGCAAGCCGGCGCTTGAGGCGCAGGGCCGTCTGGTTGTCGATGCCGTCCTCGCCACCGCCGATGCGCATCGCCGCGCGCAGCTCGTCGCCGGGGAGGCGCTGCATGCCGACGAGGAGCCGGCAGCAGCGGCCGGGGCCACCGGGCCAGCGGTCGACAAGGCTATCGATCTGCTTCCAGCCGCGGAGATTGAAGTAGCCGACACAGAAGTCAGCCCGGTCGGCCACCTCGAGGGTCTGGCGGAGCGCGGGGAGGAGCGACTGCTCGATGTTATCGAAGATGCGGGGCATGCAGACCCTGGGCAGACCTGATCAGAAAACGATGGTGTTACTATCGAACGAGGGCTCAGGGTGAGTATAGCACACGGCCTCAAATGGCACCGGTCAACACACGACTCACTGAGCCTCCAAGCGGGCCTCCAGGCGGGCCTTCAGCCGGGCCAGGGTTGTCCGCTGCACCCGCTTCGCGGTCGCGAGCACGCCGGGAAGCAGGACGGGATGGATATGCACGGCGACCCGCTCGGTCAGCAGGGTTGCGCCTTCGCGATCGGCGAACTGGTAGGTGGCAAGCATCACCAGGCCAGCCGCCCCGGTCACGAAGGTGTCGATCCGGCACGGCTCCTGTGTGAGCAGGGTGCGCACGGCGATCCGGTTGTGGGCGACGGTCAGGCCGCCAAGCCGAAAGGCCTCCACCGTCTCGTAGGAGAGCAGTGGCCGGCCGTGAACTGTGCCTCGGGAGACGGGCGTCATCTCGACGAGCAGCGGCTGGAGGCCGAGGATGTTGGTCGGATCAGCCAGGTGCTTGTAGATCTCCGCCGCCGGCCGGGCGATCCACTCGGAGAGCTCGAAGCTGTTGGGATACGGGCTCACGGCTGGGCCTGAAAGTAGCGCGCGGCGACCTCGGTGTGCAGCGGGAAGGCCAGTTCGGCCGGCCTGCTGAGGACGCACCGCTCGCTTGCCTCGGCCGTCGGCTCGAATGGCGGCAGGTCGGCGACGCGGAGCGGGGCGGCCAGACCGAAGACCAGCAGCGTGCCGTCGGGCGCGCTGCGCACTGCGAACTCGTGGATGGCGGCAGCTTCGATGCGCAGCCCGGCCTCCTCCTCGACCTCGCGGGCGCCGGCCTCCCGCCAGCCCTCACCGTGGTTGATGAAGCCGCCCGGCAGGGCAAGCAGACCGCTGCGCGGCGGGATCGACCGTCGCACCACCAGTAGGCCAGCGTCGACGGGCACGAGCACCACGGACACCGGCAGGGGGTTGCGGTAGGTGGTGTTGCCGCAGTGGGCGCAGCGGTGCGGCCAGGGCTGCTTCGGCGCGAAGGGATGGGCGCAGAACGAGCAGAAGGTATAGGGTTGGTACGAGCGGGGATCGACCATCGGCGCGGATCTCCTTCGTGTGGTGATGAGCGGCGGCCGGGCTGTGCGTATACTACTGACGTGCAGCAGCGCCGTCCATCCTCAGCTCAGAAGGGAACGGGCGGTGCAGGCGCCCATGTGCTGGCCGTGATCATCGAGGAAGCAATGGACCCGCTGAGCCACCTCGCGCTGACCCAGCTTATCATCGGGCCGGGGCGCGCCCCACGCGTGGCAGCCCTCGCGGCCGACCTACCTTTCTACAGCTGCTACCCAGTCTGGGTCGCCCGTCGTGGCCTGCTCACCGCCGCAATCCGGGACGGCACCTGGCCGGAACCGCCAGCCTGGCTGCTCACGCTCCATCGTGCGAGCCATAGCCTGCTCCCTGGCGTGGCACTCCTGGTGGTCAGCGTGGCCTTGGCTCGGCGCGAGCTACGACTGGCCGCGTTGTCCTGGCTGCTGCACATCCTGGTCGACCTGCCCAGCCATCGGCGCGACCCCTGGGGGCCGCGCCCGATCTGGCCGCTCAGCGACCTCGCCTTTGACGGTGTGGGCTGGGCTGATCTGCTCGCGGTCTGGTTGGCGCGCGCCATAAGCACCCCGCAACGCGCTGGTGCTACCAAGCGCCAGATGTAGATTCGCGCTGTCCTTAGTCAGCGCGGTATGATACTGACACGCTGGTATTCAGCCCCTGTAGCCTCGTCCCATCGCGGCCACGCCCGCCGCTCATTGCCGCGCCCACTCAGCACGGAGCTCCCAATGGCCACGCTCGCCGACTACTGCCTCGACCCCGACCTGCGCACTGGCGTTGTGCCGATCAGCAAGGCGGCCTCCTCCCTCGCCGCCCTGATCAAGCGCGCCGCAGCCACACGCCGCCCGATCGTCGTCACCCAGAAGGGCTACCCGCAGGGCGTGATCGTTAGTATCGAGCTGTACAGCCTCCTGCGCCAGCTCGCCGAGACACAGGGCACTGAGCGAGGCACGCCCTCACCCGGGGAGTGAGCGGCTGGAGGCTGCGCCACACAGTGGCACGCATGTCTATCGCCTACAGGCGCGTGAAGTGTGACCCTGCCGCCGGCCCTGAAGTAATTGTTATTTCCGATCGGTGTACGTAGTGACCCACTGGTCATCCGGCCCTGCTACCGTTGCGGGAGCACGACCCCCGCAGCGCCGCAACGGAAAGGATGTCCGATGGGACTGATGCTACGCCTACTCTTTGCCCTTGTCCTGCTCGCCAGTATCTCCCTCGTCACACCCGCCACAGCCCAGACCGACCAGCGCTGCTTCGTCGAGACCGCGCAGTGCATCGCCGGCCCGATCCGCGCCTACTGGGAGCAGCGCGGCGGCCTCGCGGTCTTCGGCCTCCCGATCACCGCCCAGGTCGCCGAGCGCGTCGAGGGGGCGCCGCTGCAAGTGCAGTGGTTCGAGCGCGACCGGCTGGAGATCCAGAGCGACGGCCGCGTGACGGCCGGGCGTCTCGGCGTGGAGCGCCTGGAGCAGCTCGGCACACCCTGGCAGCAGGGCCCAGGGGCGCCGGCCGGCCCGGGCTGTACGGCCTTCCCCGAGACCGGCCACCAGGTCTGCGGCGCCTTCGCGGCCTACTGGCGGGCCAGCGGCGGGCTGGAGCGCTTTGGCTTCCCGGTGACGGGCGCGTTCGTCACGGAGCTGGAGGGCCGCCCCTACACCGTCCAGTACTTCGAGCGCCGGCGCTTTGAGCTGCACCCGGAGATCGGACCCGACGCCGTGCTGCTGGGGCTGCTCGGCCGCGAGGTTCTAACCGGGCGCCAGGGCCAGCCCCAGCCACCCGCGCCGCAGCCGCCGGCACCCCAGCCTCCGCCGCCGAGCTTCAACAACTGCCAGGCAGACCCGAACGCCGGCGCGGCGCCCAACTTCCCGGTGAAGATCGTCGGCATCAACGACGATCGCGAGGAGGTCTCGCTGCAGAACGTGAGCGGCGAGGCTATCAGCCTGGACGGCTGGATCATGTGCAGTATCCGGGGCAACCAGCGCCACGACGGCATCGGCGGCACCCTTGCGCCGGGCGAGACGCGCAGCTTCCCCTATGCCGGCAGCGGCACGATCTGGAGCAACAGCGACGACGATGACGGGGCGCTCTACAACCCCCAGGGCCAGCTGATCAGCTACTGGCGCGATTGAGCCTGTATAGCGCTGAGTGCCTGGAGTGAGCCAGCCTCCCCCGCGACGGGGGAGGCTGGTGTTGTGTTGGCCAGCGGGCCTACCACCGCGCTGCGGTGGTGGAGCGGCGTGCAGGTATCCACCTTCACCAGAAGGAATCCTGCATGCACCCTCACATCGAGGCGCCACTAACCGGCGCCGCACTGTTTCACAGCCGCTGTGGCGGCTTCCCCCTGCTCCTCTGCTCATACATTCTCCTCGACGCCGATAGCAACGACACCGCCAACCTTGACCAGGTTGTAGTCATCCGGGTCACGGCGCTCAACGGCGAGCGCTTCCGCCTGCGCGACCACGGCGACATCCGGCGCTTCCTCACCGCCGTCGGCCGGCTCTCCGACGAGGTGGCGCCGTGAGCCCCCGGCAGCAAGCGGGCGGTCGCGCTCGGCAGGCCCAGATCAAGGCTGTCCTGGGGGAGAACGGCTATCGACGCTATCAGCAGGCCCTCGCCCGCGCTGGCGGCATCGCCCGGCAGGCGCAGCTCCGAGCGTCCCTCGGTGAGAGCGGCTACTGCACCTACCAGCGCTCACTCTACCGCCGGGCCGTTCAGAAGCACGGTGCTGCGAAGATGCAAGCTATCCTCACCGCAGCACACGAGCGCCGCCGGCGCTGGCGCCTCGCCAATCCCACGCCCGCCGAAGAGCTGCTGCACTGGCTCGCGCTTCAGGCCGGCCTGACCCTCCACGCCGACCTGAGCGGCACCTGGGAGTGGACACGCTACCGGGGCGAGTCGGGCCGCTGGAGCTTTGAGCCGAGCGACGCCGTAGTCGAGGCCCGTGTTCTCGGCTACGCCTGCGATCTCTTGCTGCCTGCCCACGCGCTGGTGATCGAGGTCATCGGCGGCGTCCACGCCCTTACTGCCGAGCGCGATGCCGCCCGCCTCGCGGCATTGCAGGCGCAAGGCCTCAGCGTCATCATGCTACGCAACGAGCAGGTCTTCCAGGGCGCGGCCGAGCGGCTCTTTGCTGAGCTCTTGGAGGTGCACCGTGCCGCCTGACCCGCTTGACCGCCCGGGGACCGAAGGGACGGCGCGAAGCGCTATTGCCGCCCTTACCAACCACCGCCTCCTCTCCGCCGAGGAGGAGGCCGCCCTGATCGAGGTGATGCTTGCCGGAGCCCATGCTCGCGCCGCCCTGGCCACGGCGCCACCCGCGGCCCGCCCCGCCACCCAGGAGCAGGCCAAGCGCGGCGAGCAGGCCCGCGCCACCCTGGTGCGCCACAACCTGCGTCTGGTCGTGTCACTCGCCAAGCGCCACCTGCCTGCGGCCGGCCCCCACCTCACCCTGGAGGACCTCGTGAGCTTCGGCTGCGTCGGCCTGCTGCGCGGCCTCGACCGCTTCGACCCCGAGAAGGGCCGCCGGCTCTCCACCTACGTCACCTGGTGGGTGCGCCAGGCGATCAATCGCGGCATCGCCGAAGAGGGCCGGGTGATCGACCTGCCCGTGCACGTCCACGAGCGCCTCGGCAGGCAGCGCAGGGCCGCCGGCTGCCTCGCCCAGGGTCTCGGCCGCGAGCCCACCGCCGGGGAGCTCGCCGCGGAGCTGGGCTGGCGCCCGGAGCAGGTAGCCCGGCTGGAGGCGGCGGCCCGCGAGACCCTCTCGCTGAACGCGCGGCTCGGCGAGGCCGAGGAGGGCAGCGAGCTCGGCGAGCTGCTCCCTGACGGCCGCTACGACCCGGAACACG
>DAOLDO010000430.1:0-5917 GCA_035327325.1 Chloroflexaceae bacterium
CCCGCCCCGCCCGCGGCGGCCGGGGGCCCCCCGCCGGGGGCCACTCTAGCGGGGCGACGACCTCACCCCGCCACGCCCGCGAGGGCAGCGGCTGCGCCTTGAGCGGGTGGTCGTCGAGGGCCTCGAGCAGCGCCATGCGGAACACCTCGACGCTCGGGTAGCGCTCGCCCGCCTCGTAGCTCGTGGCCCGGTGCATCACCGTGGCCAGGGGGTAGGGGCAGCCCAGCGGCAGGCGCCCGTCCTCCAGCAGCGGCAGGCTGCTCGACTGCTGCTTCTGCGCGATGATCGCGATCGCGTTGCCATCGAAGGGCAGGCGCCCGAAGATCAGGTGGGCCAGCAGCACGCCCAGACTGTAGACCTCGCTGTCGTCCTCGACCACCCCGCCGAAGAGGCGCTCGGGCGGGGTGTAGGCGAGCACGTCGGCGGGCGCCGTGAGCGGGTTGTCGGGCAGCGGCTGGCCCAGGCTGGTCAGCACCACGCGCCGGTCGTCGGTCAGCGTGATGTTGGGCGGGGTGAGGTCGTAGACGTGCACGCCCCGCCGGCGGGCGTACTCGACGCCGTCGGCGACCCCCCGCACGATCCGCACCGCCTCGTCCAGCTCCATCGCCGCCCCCCTGGCCTGCAGGAGCTCGAGGCGGTGCTGGGCGGTGATGCCCTGGAGACGCTCGTAGACGGCGAAGGGCACCTCGTCATTCAGGCCCGCGTCGTAGACGCGGACGAAGTTGTGGTGGTGGAGCGCGGCGAGGGTCTGGATCTCCCTGATGAAGCGGCCGCGCTTGCGCGGCGAGGCCGCGGCGCTCGGGCGCAGGCGCCGCACCACCACGTCACGCTCGAGCAGCGCCTGGTAGCCGCCCTCGACCTCGACCTGGTCGCGCAGGGCGCCCCAGTCCACCATGTCGGCCTGGCTGGCCGTCGTTGCGTAGGCATTCGCGTACATGCTCAGCTCCTTGGCGGCTCTGGCGCCTTGTCAGTTGCTCCAGCTGTGGTCGAGGGCGTCGAGGTAGAAGGCGGCGGCCATCCAGGCCCAGCGCTGCTCGGCGAGATCCTTGCCGTCGCCCCAGCGCATCCCCTCAGGCGTGTTGGTATAGGCCGTCGAGATCTTGGTGGCGTAGAGGGTGTGTCCCGCCCGCCGGCTCTCCACCAGGAACTTCGGCAGGACGGCGCTGTAGAGCGCCAGGCTCTCGTCGTCGCTGACGACCCGGCCGCTGTGGGCGTACTTCCCGGCCAGGGCGCCCTTGCGCGCCCACTCGTCGAGCAGGAAGTCCGAGGCCCGCAGGTAGCTCAGGGCCCGCCCGTCGCCGTGCCAGCGGTGGTCGAGGGCGACGCGCCAGTAGACCTGCGCCGCGCTCGCGTCGAAGCCCGCGCCCTCCTCGGGCTGCCCGGGCAGGGCCGCCATGGCCCCGGTGTCCCGGTCAATCCGCACCAGGGCCGGCGGCAGGCCGGCGCTGCGCCCCGCGCCCGGCAGCGGGCCGCTGGCCAGGGCCAGCTGCGCGTACCCGCTCTCCACCAGGCCCTGCCAGTCGCGCTCGCCGTCCACCCAGGCGAAGATCTTGTAGGCGTACGGGGCGAAGCCGCCCGGCGCGAAGAGGATGTGGTCGTCCTGCACCGCCCAGTCGCCCGCCGCCAGGTGGGGGCGCCCGTCAATCGTGACCACGCTGCTGTCCCAGAGCGCCTTGATGATCTTCAGCCCCTCGCGGCCATAGCTGGCCTCGTTCCAGCGGCGCTCGGCCAGCAGCAGCGCCAGGGCGGCGTCGGTGTTGGCGTCGGTCAGGCTGCGCGGCTCGACCCCGGGCTCGTTGGTGTGGTAGAGCCGGCCGTCCTCGCCCTGCAGGCGCAGCCGCGCCCAGCCCCACAGCTCGTCGAAGGCCGCCTGGTCGTCCATCCAGACCGCCATCAGCATCGCGCCGGCCTGGTCCCCCGCGTCGGTGTACCCGCTCGCCCGGCGCACCTGCCCCTCGCTGACGTGGCTCGCCTTGAAGCTGGCGTAGCTTTCCTTCACCGTGTCCTCGATCGCGATCCCCGCGTAGTTCACCCGCCTGATCTCGATCGCCGCGTCCCCCACCTCGAAGCTCGCCACGGGCGTCGAGCGGCTGTAGGCTTTGTAGGGCAGCTTGGTCGTGTCCTGCTTGAAGATCTGCTCCAGCCCCGGCGTCATGACCAGGTAGTCAATGTTGCGCCAGTCGTTGTTGAACAGGTCGCGGTAGACGGCCGGGTCGTTGGCCACCTTCCAGTGGGAGTGGGCGCCCGGGAAGCTCGGCTGGCCCGGGGGGCCGTCGCGCAGGTCCACCCACAGGTCGTCGTCAATGATGATCTGGGCGTTGGTCGGGACGTGCGCGCGGATCCAGCCCAGGGCCTGGCGCTGGGTGGTGGTCATGTCGAGCGTGAAGATCTCGCTGTGCCGGCTCAGGTTCACGTAGCCGATCGCGAGGGCGCCGATCACCAGGGCCGCCAGCAGCCCCGGCGTCCGCACCAGGCCGGCCAGCTGGGCCGCGGCCAGGCCGACGTTCAGGGCCATGAAGGGCAGCAGCGTGATCACGTAGAAGTCGAGCACCTGGCCGCCCCTGGCCAGGGTCAGCCAGCTCGCCACGCCCAGCAGCCCGACCAGTCGGGCCCGCCCGTCGCCGCGCGCCAGGTTCCACAGCGCGGCCAGCAGGCCCAGGCCGAGGATCCAGGGGTCGTGGGGCAGCCAGGTGCCGGTCAGGGCCTGGAAGAAGTCGCCCTGGGCGTCCCAGGGGGCGCCGCCGCCGCGGCCCAGCTGCCACAGCACCGCGCCGACCAGGGTGATGCTCGTGCTGTCGCCGTTGAGCGGCGACGAGAACGAGAGGTCAACCAGCTCTTTGCGCAGGGCCGCGTAGAGCGGGTAGAGCGAGATGGTGGCGATGGCGCCGAACAGCCACACGCCCCGAGCGAAGCGGGTGTGGTGCTCGTGGCCCAGGGTCCAGACGCCATAGACCAGCACCGGGAGCAGGAAGATCGCGCTTTCTTTGGTCAGCACGCCGATGCCGAAGAGGATGGCGCCCACAAACAGGCGCCAGAGCTGCCCGTCGTAGTTGAGCAGCAGCAGCGTGCCGGCCAGCACGTAGGCGATCATGATGTTGTCGAGCAGCACCATGCGCCCGTAGATCACCGTCAGGGGCGAGAGGGCGTAGAGCACCGCGCCGACCGCCGCCGCCGGCGTGCTCTGGGTCAGGTGCAGCAGCGTGCGGTACAGCAGCACCAGCGAGGTCACGTGGAGCAGCAGCATAAACGTGCGGCCGCTGTCAATCGCCGTGCCGAAGGTGTGGAAGCCGCCCGTCGCCGCCGACCAGAGGGCGATCAGGATCCAGCCCGCCGGCGCGTGGTCGTACCAGTACGGGTACGGCGTGAGCATGTTCAGGCGCGCCACCGCGTACGCCTGCGACATGTAGATACCCTCGTCGCCCAGGTAGAGCGGGAAGCCGAACATGTTGTAGCCGTGGACCAGCGCGGCGAGGATCACGAGGCCGAGCATGGTGACGGTGGACCAGAGGGCGCTGAAGCGCCGCGCGTCTGGGAGCGTAGCCTGGACAATGGTCGCGCTCATCAGTCCTTCTCCTACGCGCTCGCGCCGCGGTGTGCGTTCACGTGCTTGGTCTTCTCCCAGTTGTTGGTGCCCTTCATGTGCCTGTAGACGGCCCGCAGGGCGCTGATCCCGAGCAGGATCTGGAAGGGGTAGAAGGCGATCAGCAGCCGCAGCCACATCAGCCGGGGCATCTTCAGGCCGTGGGCCTCGACGAACTCGCACAGCCCGATCCAGTTCAGCACGTACTGGCCGGCGAGCATGTAGGCCGGCAGCCAGAGGATCATGGCCACGAGCGGCGGCATCTGCACGAAGAACATGGTGTAGAGCGAGATCGGGATGTAGAGGGTCGTGAAGGCTTGCAGCACCGGCGAGGCCAGGCTGTAGATCGCCAGGAAGCGCTGGTAGACGCTCGAGAGCTGCCAGTAGGTCCCCCCTTGCAGCACCTGCAGGAAGCCCTGGTTCCAGCGCGTGCGCTGCTTGATGAACTGGCTCACCGTGGGCGGGGTCTCCTCTTTGGTGACGTACTGGTCCTCGTAGACCACCCTGATGCGCTCGCCCATCTGGCTCAGCCTGATGCCGATGTCGGCGTCCTCGGTCAGGCAGTGCTCGTCCCAGCCGCCGATGCGGTTGATCACGTCGCGGGTGAAGAAGATCGTGTTGCCCCCCAGGGGGATGATGCCGACCTCGGCGTGGTAGTGCAGCCGGCTCTTGAACCAGAAGAAGTACTCGAGCACGTTCAGCGCCGAGAACCACTTCGAGTCGAAGTTCATCAGCTGCACGCCGGCCTGCACCACGTTCACGCCCTCGCCCACCATCACGGTGTTGACGATATTGAAGACGTCGGGGTGGACCTCGTCCTCCGAGTCGAAGATCGTCACGACCTCGTTCTTCGTATGGCGGAAGCCGATGTTCAGCCCGTGGGGCTTGTTGATCGGCATGTCCTGGAAGACGATCAGCCGCACGTTGCTGACGCCGCGCTCCACCAGCTCGACGATCTTCTCCTGGACCTTGGCGATCGTGCCCTCGTCGTCAATGCGGCAGATCACGACGATCTCCATCAGCCCCATGGGGTAGTTGGCGCGCAGCACGCCCTCGATGGTGTGCTGGATGACCTCCTCCTCGTGGCGCGCGGGCAGCAGGACGGTGAAGCTCTTCTCGGGCGGCGCGAACTCGCTGGGCGCGCCGAACTCGTCCTCGCGGCGGGCGTCGTTCCAGGTGTAGAGCATCAGGTAGGAGCTGAACGAGACCTGGGCGAGCAGGAGCAGCGAGATGACGACGAGGGTGATCTCAAATCCTGTCATGGGCTACCTCTCCTGGGTCACGAGGGGTTGTCAGGCCGATCGGCCCCGCGCCGGTTGGGGCGCAGGGGCATCTATCGCAACGCGGCGGCGGCGCCGGACTGTCCGTAGCTGGACACGCTTCTTTGCTGTGGATCTTGTTGAGGCAGGCGTAAGATACTGAGCGGCAATCAATTTGCAGTGACGGTATATGAGTCTTCAAATAACGATTTGTTCACCCGGCGCTGTCAGGAAAATGCGAAATAACCCCCAGCCCCGCTTGCCGAAAGCTTTTTACAGCGCCATCCAGGGGGATCCTATCAATATACGCTGCCTTGTAGTACGTGCGGAGGGGCCATTATGACATCCGGGTGTGCCCGCCCTGCGGTCACCCGCGAGTCAGCTTTATCTGGCATACTTGCGCCGGTTCGACTGCCGTGTAATTCCATCAGGGGGTCTCTGTATGAGGATCGCAAAAGGGCTCTTCAGCCTCCTCGCGCTCGGGCTGCTGGCGCCGCTGCTTGCCCTGGCGCCCGGCGGGGCCACGGCCGCCACGCCCCAGGTCTTCGCCGCCGAAGCCTTCCGGGCCCAGTGGGAGCGCACCGATCTGCTGGTGGCCGAGGGCCGCGCCGACTACGGCTGGTACTGGGGGCCCGCCCCGCGCAGCGCGCCGCTGCTCGAGCGGGACGACGGCGCGCCGGGCGGTCGGCGCCTGGTGGTCTACTACGACAAGGGCCGCATGGAGCTGCCGCTGCCCCTGGCCGGCGCGCGGGCGGCCGAGCAGGCCGGCTTCGGGCGCCTCGTGGTCGAGATGGTCACCGGCGCGATCCAGCTCGGCCCCCAGCGCTTCGACGCCGGCGCCCCGGCGGTCATTCCCGTGGCCGGCGCGATGGACGACCCCCTCGCGCCCACCTACGCCGCCTTCGCCCGCCTGCTGGGCCCCGCGCCCGCGGCCCCGGGCCAGGCCCCCGCCCAGTCCCTCGACCGCGCCGGGCAGCTGCGCCCGCGCCCCGAGCTCGCCGCCCGCCACCCCGAGACGGCACACGCGGGCTACGACGACGTCACCCGCGCCCACGGGCACGTCTTCGACGCACTCGAC
>DAOLDO010000431.1:0-5914 GCA_035327325.1 Chloroflexaceae bacterium
CTACTGCGCCATCGACACGCAGAGCGACGAGGGTTCGGCCACGCAGCCCTCGACCGGGCGGCAGTTCGACCTTCTGAACCTGCTGGTGGAGGAGCTGCGCGGGCTCGGCGCCCACGACGTGCGGCTGACCGACTACGGCGCCGTCCTGGCGACCATCCCCGCCACGGCGGCGGGCGACGGGCCGACGGTCGCCTTCCTGGCCCATGTGGACACGGCGCCGCAGTACAGCGGCACGGGCGTGAAGCCGATCGTGCACCGCAACTACCAGGGCGGCGAGATCGTGCTGCCCGACGACCCGGCCATGGTCCTCTCGCCCGAGCGGCTGCCCTACCTCGGCCAGCGCGTCGGCGACGACATCGTCACCGCCAGTGGCACCACCCTGCTCGGCGCCGACGACAAGGCCGGCGTGGCGATCGTTATGACCATGGCCCGCCACCTCCTCCAGAACTCCGCCATCCCCCACGGGCCGGTCCGCGTCTGCTTCACGCCCGACGAAGAGATCGGCCGCGGCGTGCACAAGGAGCTGCCGGGCGACCTGGCGGCCGACGTCGCCTACACCCTGGATGGGGCCCACCGCGGCGAGATCGTCTACGAGACCTTCTCGGCCGACGCGGCGACGATCAAGGTCCAGGGCGTCTCCATCCACCCGGGCTGGGCCAAGGGCAAGCTGGTCAACGCCCTGCACCTGTCGGCCAAGATCATTGACATGCTGCCCAAGGGCACCCTGACCCCCGAGACCACCGAGGGCCGCGAAGGCTTCATCTTCGTGGTCGCCCACGCCGGCACCTCGGACGCGGCGACGATCACGCTGGCCCTACGCGACTTCGAGCGGGACGGCCTGGAGGCCCGCGGCGAGCTGGTGCGCAAGATCTGTGACGCCGTGCAGGCCGGCGAGCCGCGGGCCCAGATCAGCTGCGCGATCACGCCCCAGTACCGCAACATGCGCTACTGGCTCGAGGAGGACATGCGCCCGGTCGAGCTGGCCCGCGAGGCGTGCCGGCAGGTCGGGGTCGAGCCCTTCTCGATCCCCACCCGGGGCGGCACCGATGGATCGCGCCTGACCGAGCTGGGCATGCCGACGCCCAACCTCTTCACCGGCATGCAAGAGATCCACGGGCCCCTCGAGTGGGTCAGCGTGCAGGACATGGGCTACGCCACCGCGATGTGCCTGAAGATCGTGGAGCTCTGGGCGGCAGCGGACAAGGGGGCGCCGCGGGCCGCGGGCGCGGCGGCGAGCGAGCCGGGCGACGTGGTGGACTGGACCGGCTGACGTGTGACTGACGTGTCGTAGGAGGCGCCCATGGCAACCGAGGCGGTCCCGGCTCCCCAGAGCCAACAGTCCGGCTTCTTCGGCTGGATCGAGCGGGTCGGCAACAAAGTGCCGCACCCGGTGCTCATGTTCCTGTACCTGATCATCGGGCTGATGATCCTTTCGCACATCCTCTACATGTTCGGGGTCAGCGTCACCGACGAGATCATCACGCCGGTGCCGGTCCAGCGGCTGGCCGACCTGCGCGACGCCCTGGGCGGGTCGGTTGTGCCCTACAACCCCTACACCAGCGAGGTGGTGGAGATCCCCGAGTTCATCGTCCAGGAGCAGACGATCGCCGTCCGCAGCCTGCTGACGACGGAGGGCCTGCGCCACTTCTTCACCTCGTTCCTGCCCAACTTCTCGGGCTTCACGGTGATCGGCGTGACCTTCATGGCCATGCTCGGCGCCGGCGTGGCCGAGCAGGCGGGGCTGATGAACGCGCTGATCCGCAAGCTGGTGGCGGTCACCCCCGCGAGGCTGCTCACCTTCTCGATGGTCTTCGTCGGCGTGATCTCCTCGCTCGCCTCCGACGCGGGCTACCTGATCCTGATCCCGCTGGCCGCGGCCGCCTTCGCCAGCGTCGGCAGACATCCCCTGGTCGGGCTCTCGGCCGCCTTCGCCGGCGTGGCGGCGATCTTCACTGTCAACCTGGTGCCGGTCGCTATCGACGCGATGCTGACCGAGATCACCAACGAGGCGATCGCCCTGGCGGGCGGCCAGCCGATCTCGATCGTCGCCAACCTCTACTTCAACATCGCCTCGTCCTTCATCCTGGCGATTGTGGCGACGATCGTCGCCGAGCGGATTATCGCGCCGCGCCTGGGCACGTGGGACCCGGCGCAGGGCCAGGAGGAGCAGACCGCGGCTCAGCAGGGGATCGACCCCAAGCTGGAGGCCAAGGGCCTGCAGTGGGCCCTGTGGGGCTTCCTGGCCGTGCTCGGCCTGGTGGTGCTGCTGACGGTCATCCCCGGCGCCCCGATGCGCCGGCCCGACGGCCAGGTGGGCGGCAACCTGCCCCTGATCGACAGCTTGCTCTTCATCATCACCCTGTTCTTCCTGGTCTCGGGCATCGCCTTCGGCAAGGCGGTGGGGACGATCAAGGACAGCAGCGACGTGATCAAGTTCGCCACCAAGACCTTCGCCGGCCTGGGCGGCATGGTGCTGATGTTCCTGATGATCAGCCAGTTCATCGCCTTCTTCAACTACAGCAACCTGCCCACGGTGATCGCGGTAAACCTGGCCGGTATCCTGCAGAACCTGGCGATCGGCCCGCTGCCCCTGCTGATCCTGATGACGGTGGTGATCGTCCTGCTCGACTTCATCATGCCCGGCTCGGTGCCCAAGTGGGCGATCTTCGCGCCGATCTTCGTGCCCCTGTTCATCAGGCTGGGCGTGGCGCCCGAGTCGGTGCTGGCGGCCTACCGCATCGGCGACTCGCCGGTGAACCCGATCACGCCGCTGATGGTCTACCTGCCCTTCATCCTGACGGTCGCGCAGCGCTACCAGAAGGACGCGGGCATCGGTACCCTGATCGCCCTGATGCTGCCCTACACGGTGATCATCGCCGTCGCCTGGATGCTCCTGCTGGTGATCTGGTTCCTGATCAACATCCCGCTCGGGCCCGGCTACTTCCCCCAGAGCGCCGCCATCGTGCTGGGATGGATGTAGGGCCGACGCCCACGGAGAGGCGCCCCGCCGGGGCGTCTCTCCCAGCCGGATCATTGGCCAATGGGCCAGGAGCAGACCATGCGCCTGTACGTCCTCTACGCTATCCTGGTCGCGTCGGTCGTGATCGCCTCGGTCGCCGTGACCCCGGGGCTGTCTGAGCGGCTGCGCCGCTGGCTGATCGTCGCCGTGGCGGCGCTGGTGATCGCGCCGGGCGCCCTCTACCTGATCTTCGGGGGGGGGTAGGCGGGGCATGATCGCGCAGCCGACAGCAGGCCCCGCGGCCCCGGCCGGCGCCGCGGCGGAGTACGAGAGCCCCCAGCGCTGGTGGGTCCTGGCGGCCTGCTGCGTGGTGGCCTTCGCCCAGCTGGCCCAGCCGCAGCTCTGGATGCTCGGGCTGGACATCCCGGCCTCGGCCTTCGGCACGGCCTGGGTCCGCTACCGTATTGTCGCCAATATCGGCGTGGTGATCTTCGTGGCCTTCCAGCTGATGGGGGGCGTGCTTGGCGATATGTTCGGGCGGCGTCGGATCTTCCTGTTCGGGGCGGCAGGGGCGGTCCTCGCCAACCTCGTGTCGCTGGCCGCGTGGAACCTGCCGTCCCTGGTGGTCGCCCGCGGGCTGGTGGGGCTGCTGGGGGCCCTGGCCTTCCCCCTGGCCCTGGGCGTCATCAGGCTGACCTTCGGCGGCAACGAGCGCAAGATCGCCCTGCTGGTCTACTCGTTCGTCACAGCCCTGGGCACCCTGGCCAGCCTGCTCGGCATCCCGCTCGAGGGGTGGTTCGGCTGGCGCGCGGCCCTGGTGCTGCCGATCGCGGTGGGCGTCGTCGGCGTCGTGATGGCCTGGCGCTACGTGCCTGAGAGCCGCGCCAGCGGCGGGCCCAGGCGCGGCGACGCCGTGGCCGCCGCCGCGTGGACGGTGGTCTTCCTGGCCCTGATGCTGGGCCTGTCGGGCGCCCACACCAGTGGCGGTTGGCGCAACCCGATCACCCTCGCCGCCGGCATCGTCGGCGCCCTGGGCCTGGCGGTCATGATCTACTGGGCGCAGGCCGCCCGCGCCCGTCGGCTGCTGCGGAGCCCCGACGATGTGCCGCGCATGCGCCTCACGCTGCTGCTGCTGATCACGGCGTCCCTGAGCTTCGCGCTGAGCGGCTACGTGCTCCAGCTCTACCAGTACTTCTTCACCGTCCAGCAGCGCTCGGGGCTGGTCAGCGGCCTGGCCCTCGCGCCGATCGTGCTTGGCAACATCTTCACCCTGCGCTGGGCCGGGCGCTTCGCGATCGAGCAGTCGCGGCGCGTGGTGGTGGGCGGCGGCCTGAGCGCCATGGCCGTCGCGATGCTGCTCACGGCCCTGGCGCGACCCGGCACGCCCTACCTGCTGCTCGTCCCCGTGATGACCCTGTTCGGCCTCGGCTTCCTGGTGGCCTCGACCTCGTGGACCCACTTCTTCTTCAGCGCGCTGCCGGGCGACCTGAGCGGCATGAGCGCGGGCATCAACCGGGCCGCGGGCCTGGTGGGCGGCGCCCTGGCCAGCGTGCTGCTCAGCACCGTGCTCCAGGTCGCCGGCATGGCCGACTTCACCCTGCGCCTGGCCGAGCTGGAGCTGGGCGAGGCGCAGCAGGCCCTGGCCCTGGAGGCCCTGGACGAGGCCCTGCAGCTGCGCAGCGTGGCCGACGCGTACCAGCAGTCGCCCGACGAGCTGATCACCCTCGGCCTGCTGTCCGCCTACCGCGAGTCGTTCAGCGCCGGGGTGAGCGCGGCCCTAGTGACGGCCGCCGGCGTCTGCCTGGCCGTCGGCGCCCTGGCCTGGCTCTGGTTCACCCGCGAGGCCGAGGCCGAGGGGCGCCTCCGCCCCGACGCCCGGCCGACCGGGCCTGTGTAGCCTGTTAAAGGAGGACCCCATGCCCATCGGCCCCGTCGAGTACATCCTGATCGCCTTCCCCGGGAACCGCTTCAGCGGCGCGATCGTGCCCGCCCTGCGCGAACTGGTCGCCAGCGGGACCATCCACATCATTGACCTGGTCTTCATCAAGAAGGACGCCGAGGGCAACATCCTGACGCTCGAGCTGGCCGACATGGGCGAGGAGGCCGCGGCCTTCGAGGAGCTGGACGGCGAGATTGACGACCTGCTGAGCGCCGAGGATCTGCAGCTGGCCGCGGCCGAGCTGCCGCCCAACAGTTCGGCGGGGCTGCTGGTGTGGGAGAACGTCTGGGCCGCGCGCTTCGCCCACGCGGTGCGCGCCGCCGACGGCGTGGTCCTCGCCAACGAGCGCATCCCCCACGCCCTGGTCGAGGCCGCCGTGGCCGCCTACGAGGCCGGCGCGTAGGGCACAGACAGAAAGGACAAGCCATGCGCAGAGGACGAGGGAACCGCGGCGGGCCGGGCCTGCTCGGCACGATGGGGCGGACGGCGGTGGTGGCGGGGACGGCGACGGTGGTCTCGAAGGGGGTGAGCAACTCGATGGACGCCGCGGCCCAGCAGAAGGCGGCGGCGGCCCAGCAGCAGGCCCTGGCCGAGCAGCAGCGGCTCGACGCGGCCGTCCAGCAGGCCCTGGCCCAGCAGCAGGCGGCCGCCACGCCGCCGGCGACCGCCGCGCCCCCGCCCGAGCCGGCGGCCCCGGCCGCGCCAGCGGCGGGCGGCATTGGCGCCACCGAGCGCATCGCCATGCTCCAGCAGCTGGCCGAGCTGCGGGGCCAGGGCATCCTCACGGACGCGGAGTTCGAGGCGGAGAAGGCGCGCATCCTGGCCGGGTGAGGCGTTTGCAGGGGCTGCCCCTGCGACCCCAGCTGCTTGCGGGGGGCCGCCGCCGGCCCCCCGCGCCCCCCCGCGCGAGGGCTGCGCCCTTCGAACCCTTAAGCCGACGCCCGTGCGGTGCCGTCCGGCCCTGCTGCCATGCCCCGTGGGCGCTGCCGTTCAGGGCGCCCCGGCGCGGCTGGGCG
>DAOLDO010000432.1:0-5899 GCA_035327325.1 Chloroflexaceae bacterium
ACGGCCTTCTACATGACCCGCCAGTGGCGGCTGGTCTTTTTCGGCGAGCTGCGGGTGGCCCAGCCGGTGGTCTTCAGGAACCCGGAGGCGCGGCGGCCCCACGGCGTGGTGCGCACGCCCCAGGCCCACGACAGCGACGCGGGCCACGCCGCCGACCCCGACGCGGCCGGGCACGACGCCCACGGACACGACACGCACCGCCATCTCAACACGGGGCCGCGCTGGCACGAGGACCCGCTGATGATCGCGCCGCTGGTGGTGCTGGCGGCCTTCGCCGTGACCGGCGGGCTGTTCAACCTGCCCTTCAGCGGGCCGGGCGGCCACTGGCTGAGCGACCTGTGGGGGCAGGAGGCGGCGCCGTTCAGCCCGCTGGTGGCGGGCGTCTCGCTGCTGGCGGCCCTCGGCGGCATCGCGGCGGGCTGGGCCTTCTACGGCGGCGCCTTCGCCAGGGCGAGCGACGGCGACCCCCTGGCGCGGCGGGCGCCCGGCCTCTTCCGGCTGCTCAACGAGAAGTACCGGGTGGACGAGGTCTACCAGGCCAGCTTCGGGCGGCTCACGGCGCTGCTGGCCCTGGCCTGGGCCTGGCTCGACCGCAGCGTGCTCGACGGCGTCGTCAACGGGGTCGGCCGGCTGACCCTGTTCCTCGGACGGCTGAACTTCATCGTGGACGATACCCTGCTCAACGACGGGCCCGACGCCGTGGCCGACGGCACGGTGGCCTCGGGCAAGCAGACCCGGCGCCTCCAGACCGGCAAGGCCCAGGACTATGTGATCTACGTCTTCGGCGGCGCGGTGATCCTGGCCCTGGTGTACCTGTATGTGATCCGGTGATCGGCGCGGCGCGGCCCGCGGGCCGGCCGTTGGGACGCAGCAGCCTGAGCGGGCACGGCGGCCCGCCCCTACATGGTGGCCCATGAACCTCCCCCCATACCTCCTCCCATCGCCCGACGGCGTGCCGTGGCTGACGCTGCTGCTGCTCTCGCCGCTGCTCGGCATGCTGCTCGTGGGCCTGGCCGGCTGGCTGCGGCTGGACGACCGCACGGTGCGCCTCGGGGCGACGGCCTGGATGGGCGTGCCGATCGCCCTCGCCGCCGTGGTCTGGGCGCGCTTCGACCCCGCGGCGACGGCCGCGGGCCAGGGCGCGGTCCAGCTGGTCGAGAAGGTCCCGTGGATCAACGCGATCCGCGTGGACTACTTCGTGGGGGTGGATGGGCTGAGCCTGCCCCTGGTGCTGCTGACCGTGGCGATGGCGCCTGTGGCCGCCCTGGCCTCGTGGGGCCTGACGGACCGGGCCAAGGCCCACTACGCCCTGCTGCTGCTGCTCGAGGCGGCCATGCTGGGCTACTTCATGGCCCTCGACTTCTTCTTCTTCTTCATCTTCTGGGAGTTCAGCCTGGTCCCGGCCTTCTTCCTGATCCAGAGCTGGGGGCGCGAGAACCGGCGCTACGCCGCCTTCAAGTTCTTCGTCTACACCATGGCCGGCTCAATCGGGCTGCTGCTGCTCTTCCAGGTGCTCTACCTGGCCACCCGCGAAGCGGGCGTGGGCGGGACGGGCTTCGGAACCTGGAACCTGATTGACCTGGGGCGGCTGGGCATGGGGCTGCCCGTGGGCGAGGTGACGGCATCCCTGCGCGACATGCTCTACGCCTACATGAACCGTATCGGCGTGGTGCGGGCGCTGGGGGCGGGCGGGGAGTTCCCGCTGCTCTACACGAGCATCGCCTTCTGGGCGATCTTCGTGGCCTTCGCGATCAAGCTGGCGGTGTGGCCCTTCCACACCTGGCTGCCCGACGCCTACGCCGAGGCGCCCACGGCCGGCAGCATCCTGCTGAGCGCGGTGATGAGCAAGATGGGCGCCTACGGCATGCTGCGGATCATGCTGCCCTTCGTACCCGACGCCGCCCAGTACTTTGCCCCCGTGATGGGCGGCCTGGCCCTGGTCGGCATCGTCGCGGGCGCCTTCGGGGCCCTGGCCAACACCGCGGGGGACATCAAGCGGCTGATCGGCTACACCTCGATCAACCACATGGGCTACGTGATGCTCGCCATCGCCGCCGCCGCGGCCCTGCCCGGCGGGGCCAGTAGCGGCGACGCCGGCGTGCTCGCCGATAGCCGGGCGATCGCGCTGAACGGCGCGATCATGCAGATGGTGGCCCACGGGCTCTCGACCGGGGCCCTGTTCTACCTGGCCGGCGCGCTGCACGCCCGAACGGGCAGCTGGAGCCTGGCCGACTTCGGCGGGCTGCGCGTGGTGGCCCCCGCCTTCGCCGGGGTGATGGGCGCGGCGATGTTCGCCAACCTGGGCCTGCCCGGCCTCGCCGGCTTCGTGGGCGAGTTCCTGATCTTCCGCGGCGCCTGGGCCACCCTGCCCCTCTTCACGGCCCTGGCCACGGTCGGCCTGATCGTCACAGCCCTGGCGCTGCTGCTGATGTTCCAGCGGGTCTTCCTCGGCCCCCTGAACGAGCGCTGGGCGCCCAGGGCTGAAGCCCCGGGCTTCTCCGACCTGCGCCCGGCCGAGCTGTGGACGATGCTGCCCGTCCTGGCCGTGCTGCTCGCCCTCGGCGTCTACCCGGCGCCGATCGTCGGCCTCGCCAACGCGGCGGCCACGCAGCTGGTGGCGGTGTTCCAGAATGTGCTCTCCTGAGCTGGTGTAAGGGCGCAGCATGCTGCGCCCCTGCGGGGTGCTATGGGCCTGATAACTCTCCCCCTGAACGTCCCCTGGCTGAGCCTGATCTGGCTGAGCACGCTCGCGCCCGCCCTGGTGATCGCCGCGATCCCGAGCGCGCAGAAGGAGCTGATGCGCCGGGTCGGGGCGGCCTTCGCCCTGATCTCGCTGGCCCTGTCGCTGCTGGTCTTCCTGGCCTACGACCCGGGCCGGGCCGACTTCCAGTTCGTCGAGCGGCTCGAGTGGATGCCCCAGCTCGGCATCAGCTACCTGCTCGGCGTGGACGGGATCAGCCTGCCGATGCTGGTGCTCAACGGGGTGGTGATCTTCACCGGGGCCCTGATGAGCTGGAACATCGAGCACCGGGTCAAGGAGTACTGGGTGCTCCTGATGCTGCTGACCACCGGCGTCTACGGGGTCTTCGTCGCCCTCGATCTGTTCCTGCTCTTCGTCTTCTACGAGCTGGCCGTGCTGCCGATGTACCTGCTGATCGGGGTCTGGGGCAGCACGCGCAAAGAGTACGGGGCGATGAAGCTGACCCTGTTCCTGATGGCCGGCAGCGCCCTGACCATCGTCGGCATGCTGGCGCTCTACTTCGGGTCGGGGCTGCGCACCTTCGACATGATCACGCTCTCGCGCAATGTGACGATCGCGGGCGACCTGCAGCGCATCTTCTTCCCGCCCCTCTTCGTCGGCTTCGCCATCCTGGCGGGCATGTTCCCCTTCCACACCTGGAGCCCGACGGGCCACGTGGCCGCGCCGACGGCGGTGAGCATGCTGCACGCCGGGGTGCTGATGAAGCTTGGCGCCTACGGCTGCCTGCGGGCCGCGATGTGGCTGATGCCCGTGGGCGCGAACGTCTGGCTGCCCGTGATCGCCGTGCTGACCCTGCTCAACGTGGTCTACGGGGCCACGATCGCCATGGCGCAGCGGGACGCCAAGTTCATCATCGGCTACTCGTCGGTGAGCCACATGGGCCTGGTGGTGATGGGACTGGCGGCGGGCACGCAGATCGCGCTGATGGGCGCGGTGCTGCAGATGTTCGCCCACGGCGTGATGACGGCGCTCTTCTTCGCCGTGGTCGGGCGCATGGTCTACGAGCGCACCCACACGCGCCAGCTGCCCGAGCTGGGCGGCCTGGGGCGGGTGATGCCCTTCGCCGCGGTGATGTTCATCCTGGCGGGCCTGTCCTCGATGGGCATGCCGGGGCTGGCCGGCTTCTGGGCCGAGCTGAACATCTTCATGGGCGTCTGGGAGCGCTACCCGCTGATCGCGGTGATCGCGGCCCTCTCGATCCCGATCACAGGGGCCTACATCCTGCGCGCCGTCTGGTCGGTCTTCTACGACGAGGTGAAGAACCCGGAGTTCTTCAGGCTGCCGAAGCTGACCTGGCAGGAGTACACGGGCGCGGCGATCCTGGCGGCGATCCTGATCGGGGTGGGGATCTACCCGGCGGTCCTGACCGAGCTGATTGACACCGGGGTGCGGCCGGTGGTGGCGCAGCTCAACGGGATCGTGGTGGCAGGGAGATAAGGCATGTTCCAGATCACCGACATCCCGCGCCTGCTGCCCGAGATCCTGCTGCTGGTCCTGGCCCTGCTGGTGCTCGGCTCGGACATCTTCGAGCAGTGGGGGCGCACGCCGGCGGCCCAGCTCGAGCGGGTGCGCTCGTCGGCCTCGCTCACGGCGATCGGGCTGGGGCTGGTCTTCGTGATCGCCCTGCTCCAGAGCGGCTACGTCTACAGGCTGCCGGACGACGCGCCGGTCAACCTGCTGACCAACATCCTGCGCAACCTGCAGGCGGGCGGGCCGGGTGGCGAGCCGATCATCGGCGCCTTCGCCACCGACCACCTGACCATGATCGCGCGGCTGACCTTTATCGCGGCGGCCCTGCTGACCAGCCTGCTCTGCCTGGACTACAGGCCCACGGCCCACCCGGCCGAGTTCTACGCCCTGATCCTGTTCTCGACCCTGGGCATGTGTCTGATGGCGGGCGCCAGCGAGCTGGTGATGGCCTACCTGGCGGTCGAGCTGACCAGCATCCCGCTCTACATCCTGGCGGGGTACTTCCGCGGCGACACCCGCTCGTCCGAGGCGGGCATGAAGTACTTCCTCTTCGGCGCGCTCTCGTCCGGCATCCTGCTCTACGGCATGAGCCTGGCCTACGGCTACGCGGCCAGCGCCCTGGCCGGCGACGCGACGGCCAACGACCTGACCCAGTTCGCGCGCCTCGGCCAGCTGGCGAGGGGCGAGGGGTCGGCCCTGCTGACCCTGGCCATGATCCTCATCGTCGCCGGGGTGGGCTACAAGGTGGCGGTGGTGCCCTTCCACGGCTGGTCGCCCGACGTCTACCAGGGCGCGCCGACGCCGATCACCGCCTTTATCTCGACCGCCTCCAAGGCGGCGGGCTTCATCCTGCTCTTCCGCCTGCTGACCACGGCCTTCCCGACCCTGGCGGGCAGCGCCACGCTCGGGGCCGACCTGGGGGGCTGGACGAGCCTGCTGGCCATCCTGGCGGCCCTGACCCTGGTGGTCGGCAACCTGGCGGCCCTGCCGCAGACCAACGCCAAGCGCCTGCTGGCCTGGTCGAGCGTGGCCCAGGCGGGCTTCGTGATGCTGGGGCTGGTGGCCTGGGCGGCGCCGCTGCAGTTCGACCGCGACCAGGGCACGGCGGCGCTGATCTACTACCTGGTGGTCTACTCGCTGACCAACCTCGGCGCCTTCGGGGCCCTCGCGGCGATCGCCCTGGCCGTGGGGGGCGAGGAGCTGGCCGACCTGAACGGGCTGGCGCGGCGCAACCTGCCCCTGGCCACCCTGCTGACCCTCTGCGTGCTCTCGCTGGCGGGCGTGCCGCCCCTGGCGGGCTTCTTCGCCAAGTTCTACGTCTTCATGGTGGGCTGGCAGGCGGGGGCCCGCTGGCTGGTGGTCCTGGCCGTGGTGACGACGGTGGTCAGCCTGTACTACTACCTGCGCCTGCTCAAGGCCATGTTCCTCGAGCCGCCGATCGTGGACGAGCCGCTGCGGGCGCCGCCGGGGATCACGGCGGCGGTGACGGTGGCGACCCTGGGGCTGATCGTGCTTGGCCTCTTCCCCAACCTGATCCTGGGGGTGATCAGCCGGGTGGGGGCGGTGGCGGGGTTGTAGGGAGCCTGGCTCCCTCCTGCCCTGTACTTTGTTGCGAGAGGGGCCGCCGCCGGCCCCTCTCGCGCTCTCCCCGCGCGGGGGGCGCTGCCC
>DAOLDO010000433.1:0-5899 GCA_035327325.1 Chloroflexaceae bacterium
CCACGGGGGAGCCGGCGCCCACGGCGGAGCCGCCCCGGCAACCCCGCCCGACCAACCCGGTAACCCCGCTGCTGCCCCCGGCCCCGCCCCAGATCACCCCCCGCCCCACTGTCGCGCCCTCCCCGCTCGAGGCCGGCTGGTGGGACGGCGCGGTCTGCTACGAGGTCTTCGTGCGCTCGTTCTACGACAGCGACGGCGACGGCAACGGCGACCTGAACGGGCTGATCCAGAAGCTCGACTATATCAACGACGGCGACCCGGACACGCGCAGCGACCTGGGCGCGAACTGCATCTGGCTGATGCCGGTGGCCGAGGCGGCCAGCTATCATGGCTACGACACCACCGACTACTACACCGTCGAGGCCGACTACGGCACCAACGAAGACTTCAAGCGCCTGGTGGAGGAGGCCGAGGCCCGCGGGATCAAGGTGGTGATTGACCTGGTGCTCAACCACACCTCGTCGCAGCACCCCTGGTTCCAGGAGGCCCTGCGCGACCCCGGCTCGCCATACCGCGACTGGTACCTGTGGGCCAAGGAGCGCCCGCGCTACCAGGGTCCGTGGGGCCAGCGGGTCTGGCACCCCTCGCCCGCGGCCGACGAGTTCTACTACGGCGTGTTCTGGAGCGAGATGCCCGACCTGAACTACCGCAACCCGGCCGTGACCGAGGAGGCCCAGAGGATCAGCCGCTTCTGGCTCGAGGAGATGGGGGTGGCGGGCTTCCGCATGGATGCGATCAAGCACATGGTCGAGTACCAGGTCGCCCAGGCCGACACGATCGAGACCCACAACTGGCTGCGCGACTACAGGGCCTGGCTGGCCGAGGCCGCGCCGGGGGCCTACACGATCGGCGAGATCTTCGGGGCCACGCCGGCCGATCTGCAGGCCTACTACCCAGACCAGATGGATTACTACTTCGTCTTCAGCGTCGGCGAGGCCATCAGGGACGCGATCCTGATCGGCGAGTCGGGCCGCTACGTGGCGGCGGTGGACGGGGCCTACGGCCAGCTGCCCTTCCAGCGCTGGGCGCCCTTCCTGACCAACCACGACCAGGACCGGATCATGAGCCAGCTGGGCGACGACCCGGCGAAGGCGAAGCTCGCCGCCCTGGCCCTGCTCACCCTGCCCGGCCAGCCCTACGTCTACTACGGCGAGGAGCTCGGCATGCTCGGCGTGAAGCCCGACGAGGATATCCGCACGCCGATGCAGTGGACCAAGGAGGAGATGGGCGGCTTCACCGCGGGCATCCCCTGGCGCCAGCCCCAGCCCGACTACCCGGTGAAGAACGTTATGGCCCAGGAGGCCGACCCCGACTCGCTGCTGAACCTCTACCGCGAGCTGATCCACCTCCATGTGGCCACGCCGGCCCTGGCGACGGGCGACTACACGGCCCTCGCGTCCGACAGCCCCGGCGTGGCGGCCTTCCTGCGCCAGAGCGGCGACGACCGGGCCCTGGTGGTGATCAACTTCGGCGAGGCGGCGGCCGACGTGACGCTCACGGCTGGCCCGCGGGCCCTGCCGGCGGGCAGCTACACGCTCGAGACGCTCCTCGGCGCCCCCGACGGCGACCTGCCCCCGCTCGAGGCCGGCGCCGACGGCGCGGTCGAGCTCGAGCTGGCCGTCGTGCCGGCGCAGACGGGGTTCGTCTTCCGGCTGGCGCCGTGAGCGAGACGAACCAGATGCTGCGAACCGTCACCGCCACCCGCTACGTGACCCCGCTGCGCGAGGGCGGCTCGCTGCCCGCCGTGGTCGAGGCCGACGACGACGGGCTGTACGTGCTGAAGTTCCGCGGCGCCGGCCAGGGCCCCAAGGTGCTGATCGCCGAGCTGCTCTGCGGCGAGCTGGGGCGGGCCCTGGGCCTGCCGGTGCCCGAGCTGGTGCTGGCCGAGCTGGACCCGGCGATCGGCCGCAATGAGCCCCACGAGGAGATCCAGGACCTGCTGGCCGCCAGCGAGGGCCTGAACCTGGCCATGGACTTCCTGCCGGGCGCCCTGGCCTTCGACCCGCTCCTGGCCGACCGCACCGACCCGGATCTGGCGGCGCGCATCGTCTGGTTCGACGCCTACACGACCAACGTGGACCGCACGCCGCGCAACACGAACCTGCTGCTGTGGCACCGCAGGCTGTACATGATTGACCACGGGGCGGCCCTCTACGTACACCACACCTGGGCCGACTGGGCCGAGCGGGCCCAGAGCCGCTTCCCCCAGGTCAAAGACCACGTGCTGCTGCCGGCGGCGGGCGACCTGCGGGCCGCCGACGCGGCCCTGGCGCCCCTGGTGACGCGCGAGCTGGTGGAGGCCCTGGTGGCCGCCATCCCCGAGCCGTGGCTGGAGGCGGCCGAGGCGCCCTTCGCCGACGCCGACGAGCACCGGGCCGCCTACGCCGGCTACATGCTCGGCCGGATCGCGGGGCCGCGCCTGTTCGTCGAGGAGGCGGCCGATGCGCGCGACCGCCTTTGAGTACGCCCTGATCCGCGTCGTGCCGCGGGTCGAGCGGGGCGAGTTCGTCAACGTCGGCGCGGTGCTGCTCTGCCGCCAGCGCCGCTTCCTCGAGGCGCGCCTGTCGCTCGAGGGCGGGCGCCGCGAGCTGCTGCTGGCCATGGCGCCCGGGCTGGACGTCGAGGCCGTGGCCGAGCAGCTCGGGCTGATCCCGCTGGTCTGCGCGGGGGGCCGGGGCTCCGGCCCGATCGGCGAGCTGCCGCTCTACGAGCGCTTCCGCTGGCTGACCGCGCCGCGCAGCACGGTGATCCAGCCCTCGCCCGTGCACGTGGGGCTCTGCGACGACCCGCGTGCCGCCCTGGAGCGGATCTACGAGGGGCTGGCGGGCTGAGACCAGTGCTCCGTCCGAGCAAGCCTGAGGGGGTGCCGCCTCCGGGCCGGGCGACCACGTGGGGTCGCCCGTACCTGCTGCGCTCGGGCGTCAGGGCGGCCCAGCGTGGCCGCCCCAGCCCGCCCAATCCCGCAGTTGAGCTCGGACGGTGTCCTAGCCGGGGCCGGCCGGCGCGCGAGGCGTCAGATAGTGCAGGTAGCCCTCGACGGCGAGGACGAGCACCAGGCCGCCGAGCAGGTAGGCCGCGATCACGTCGCTGAGCCAGTGGGCGCCGAGCACGATGCGCGACGGGCCCACCAGGGCGACCAGGGCGAGCAGCAGCGCGATCAGGAGCAGGCGCAGCGCCGAGGGCCGCAGGCGCGCCCAGGCCAGGAAGGCCAGGAAGCCGAAGAAGACGGTGTAGAACATCACGTGGCCGCTCGGGAACGAGAAGCCGTGCACCGGCGCGAAGACCTCCACCAGGTCCTCCACGGGGCGCGGCCGCCCGATGGCCAGCTTGATCGCCCCGTTGAGCAGGCCCTGGGCCGCCGTCACCGCGACCAGATACAGCCCCTCGCGCCAGCTGAGGAGCAGGGCGACGAGGCCGGTGCCCACCCCGACGGCCAGGAACGACCACGGCGCGTAGCCGGGCAGCGACACCCAGACCATGAGCCGGGTGAGCCACGCCCACTCGTAGGCCTGCAGGCCCTGGGTGGCCCAGAGGTCGAAGGGCAGCACGGCCAGGGCGCGCACGAACGCGGCCAGGGCGACCACGACGGCGAGGGACAGCAGCCCGGCGACCAGCAGCAGGCGGTGTCGCAGCCTGGGGCTACGCCCGAGCAGGCGCAGCAGGGCGAAGCGCCGCCGCACCTCGGGGCGCTCGGCGCCGAGATCGGCCCGCGGCTCCTGGGGCTTCGATGGGCCGCCGGTCTGTGCACGCTGGTCCATGCGCCGCGCGGTTGCAAGCTCCGGGCCACGGTGACGCTCGCTGCGCTCGCGGGGTGACGCTCGCTCCGCCTCGCGGGGGTGACGCTCGCTGCGCCCTTGATGACCGTGCAGATCACCCGAAGCGAGCGCAGCGAGCCGTCACCCGCCCGAGCGCAGCGAGGGCTCACCTCAGCGAGCGCAGCGAGCCTCACCCCAGCGGCGAGCACCAGCGAGCAAGCCTCACCCAACCACCCCGTGCGCCGCAAGGGCCTCGAGCGCCCGCGTGACCAGGGGCGTGGGGTCGGCCTCGTAGCGGGTGAGGGCGACGACGATGGTGACGCCGCTCTGCGGCAGGTGCCACATGGCGGTGCGGTAGCCGCCGAGGGCGCCGGTGTGGCCGAGGGCCAGGCGGGCCTCGGGCGCGAGGCCGGCGGCGGGCAGGGCCCGCCGCATCAGGCCCAGGCCGTAGGCCATGTCGGCGATGCCCCACGCGGCGCCGGTGCCCTCGCAGGCCAGCATGGCGGCCAGGGGCTCGGGCCGCAGCAGGCGCCCGCCGAAGAGGGCCTCGGCGAAGGCGCCGACGTCGCCCACGCTGGCCGTCATGCCCCCCGCCGCCCAGGCCACCGACATGTTCAGGGCGGTGTAGTCGCGCCCGCCCACGTAGCCCCGGACCAGGTCGCCGGGGTCGGCCGTGGGCGGTGCCAGGGCCGCGCCGCGCAGGCCAAGGGGCGCGAAGATGCGCTGCCCGAGCTCGCGCTCGAGGGGGTTGCCCGTGACCCGCTCGACGATCATGCCGAGCAGGATGTAGTTGGTGTTGGCGTAGGCCCAGCGCCCCGGCGCGCCCGGCGCGAACCTGCGCGGCTTGCCCAGGGCCTCGGCCACCAGCTCGCGCGGGGCCCAGACCCGCTCGGGCGCGCGGCGGGCCCGGCCCACGATGCCGTCGCTCAGGTAGTCGGGCAGCCCGCTGGTGTGGCGCATGAGCTGGGCGACGGTGATCTGGGCGCCGCCGGGGACGAGGCCGGGGAGCCAGTGCTCGACGCTGTGGTCGAGCCGCAGCCAGCCCTCCTGGACGAGCTGCATGGCCACGGCGGCGACGAAGGGCTTGGTGAGGCTGGCCAGGCGCACCCGCGCGTCGGGGACGAGGGGGGCGCCGGCGGCCACGTCGGCGAGCCCGCTGGCGCCGCTGAAGGCGCCCAGGCCCGGCGCCGACACGTAGAGCAGGGCGCCCGGGGCGCGCGCGTCGCGCCTGGCGGCGTGCAGGGCGGCGTCGAGGGCTGCGGCCAGCTCGGGCGGGAAGGCCGGCTGCGCGGCGGCGGGCGGCGCGCCGGCGGGAGCGAGGGTGAGCAGGAGCGCGAGCAGGAGCGCGAGCAGGGCGCGGCGGCGCGTCGTGGCCATGGCGGGGTCCTCGTCGGGGCGGGAGCTTCGCCATTATACACGCGCCGCGGGCCGGCCTCGCTGGGCCGCCCTTACGCCGAGGTCGTCGCCTCGGGCCGCGCCGGCGGGTGGCCGCGGTCCCGCCTGCTGAAGGCGGCGGCGATCTCCTCGATCGTGAGCAGGCCCGCGAACGCCTCGCCGTCGAAGACCGCCACAACGGGCGTGTTCTGCTCGGCCATGGTGATGCGGGCCTGGTCGAGGGTGTCGCCGGCCTGCACCGTGACGAAGTGCCGGCGCATGGCCATGGTCACCCACATCTCGCCGCGGCCGGCGGCGACGGCGGCCTGGGCGTCGGCGCCGAGCACGATCCCGATCGGGCGCTCGCTGTGGAGCACGGCCGCCGCGCCCTGGCCCGTGGCGGCCATCGCGTCCAGGGCGTCGCGCACGCGCTGGCCCACCTCCACCACGGCGGGCCGCGGCGCGAGGGCGTCGGCGACGCGCATGTTGCCCAGGATGCCGGCCACTGCCGTGGCCGCGACCTCCTGCCGGGCGGCGAGGAAGATGAACAGGGCGGTGGCGATCAGCAGGACGTTGCCGCCCATGACGCCCCAGATGCCAAGCAGCAGGGCCAGGCCCTGGCCCACGAACGCGGCCACCAGCGTGGCCCGCCGGTACGGCATCACGAAGGCGAGCAGGGCCCGCGCGACCCGCCCGCCGTCGAGCGGGAAGGCCGGCAGCATGTTGAAGAGGGCGAGCAGGGCGTTGGCCTGGATCAACCAGAGCACCAC